>QLUP01000040.1 GCA_018725485.1 Candidatus Lithacetigena glycinireducens
CCAGGGGTGCGCATACGGATTAGAAACCCATGAGTCCTGCTTCTTTTCTTTTTTTTAGGTTGGTAGGTTCTTTTCATCTTAATCTTATGCGACGGAGACCCCATCCGTAAGGGAGGGGGGGAGTCGTAGCCTCCTTTCAATTAATAAAGTTTTAGCCCTCTCTAAAAGAGAGGGTTGCTTGTAGCAAGCCGATGAATGCACTTTAGTGCCATTTAACTGTCTCAAGTCAAAATAGCCCGTAGTTCTTCTACCAAAGATAAAACACTCCATACCTTTCCACATCACCTTATCGTATCTCTGGAAACCACGGACAAGTCTGGGAGCCGTATTCCTAATATGCGACCTATCTCTCTTGAAGAGCTTTCTGTTACATTTACGAACTTGCCTGATAAAAAATTGGGGGATCGGTCTTCCCTGACAGTTTCCACCAGCAATCACAAAAGCATCATTTGAATGGGACTTGGATAATCCGAGTTCAATGCGCTTGCTCTTAGTGATATAGCCATAATTAACTACATTGCCAGACTCTCTGAGCCTATTGACCAGCATCCACCTGACAGTAGACATAAGGGTCTCAGCCTTAAATCCCTTAGAGGGTTTAATATCCAAAACCAGTTTCTTCTTAGAGACCTTTTGGTGGCAGGTATTGCACAAAGTAATCAGATTATCAGGTCTGTCCCCGCCTGTCTGTCTGGATACCCTGTGGTGGATTTCAAGAATCGGGTCCTTAGATTTTCCCTTACAGTGCTGACAGGTGTGATCATCTCTGTAAAGCACATACTCTCTGGTATTCCAGAAGTCTTTTTGAATTCCGTTTTGATAGTCAGTACCAGAGATATCGGGATTCTTAATCTTCTGGGTATCGAAAGCAGCCACTCCTACCTTGATTCGAGAAACAGGAAGAATACTCTTAACCCGATTGATAACTTTAATATGGCTATCAAATTTATTCTGGATGGAAGGAGCGAGCCAGCCTTCGGGCTTCTTTCTGTTAAGGAATCTTGGTTGGCGATACCAGGTGTTTCTACTGCGCCTTGCTCTCCTATACTGCCTTCTCTCTGAGTTAAGCTTAACCATATCGGTTCTCAGTGCAACCTCAGAAGAGTAAAGTTCTTGCTTCTCGGTAACAGCGGAAAGTCCGATATAGGTGTAACCACTGTCCACTCCGAGGGCTATGGGTTGTTTTGACTCCCCAGTTGCGTAAAGAAGCTGAAGGGTGAATGGCGTTCTGTTGACTACCACAGCTTTATTCTGCCTAAGCAGCATTTCTTGTTTCCATAGGAGCAATTGCCCTTAAGCCTTACGGCTCAAGCCCCTTCCGTATCTTTTCCGAGGGTGATTTTCCCTCAAAGGGAGGGGTGATTGACTTCTAACCTCCTTTAGTCTATTTACCATTATGGTAAGTAAAATTATATTATAAATCGCTTAAAAGTGCTATTATATTTATTACCTGAATAGGTTAAATTAATATATCCTGCACTAAAAAAGCGAAGGAGTAAAAAGTAGTTGGAAGAGATTCGACCTGCCTGGATGGAAGCTTTAAAAGAGATAAAACAGAAGGTTTCCCAACCAGTTTTTGAGATGTGGATTAAACCTATTTCCATTTCCAGGTTTACCCCTGAAGCCATCACCCTGGTGGTGCCTTCCGAATTTGCCCGGGATTGGCTCACTTCTAATTGTCTTAACCTTATCCAGGACGCTCTTAACCTTCGCCTTAATTCACCGGTTAAAGTTGATTTTACGGTTAAAGAAGCGGAAAAAATGGTAACTCCCCCCGCCCTCCGCTTTGAAGAAGCAGAAGAAGACGAAGAGATAACCGAAGACCATACCATAAATAATTTATATACTTTTGACCGATTTGTGGTAGGAAGTAGCAATAAGCTGGCCTATGCTACTTCCCGCGCGGTAGCGGACAGTCCCGGTAAGGCTTATAACCCTCTTTTTATTTATGGAGGCGTGGGACTGGGAAAAACCCACCTACTGCACGCTATTGCCAACCGGGTAAGAGAAAAATATAAAAGAAAAAAATTCCTTTATGTATCCTGTGAAAAATTCGTAAATGAGTTAATCAAAGCCATAGGCGAAAGGAAGACCGGTGAATTTCAAAATAAATACCGCCATGTGGATGTACTCCTTATTGATGATGTCCAGTTTTTAAGCGGTAAGGAACGAACCCAGGAAGAGTTTTTCCACACTTTCAACACCCTGTACGAAACGCGCAAGCAGGTGGTCATGACCTCGGACAGACTTCCGCGCGAAATACCCAATTTAGAAGAGAGGCTGCGCTCTCGCTTTGAGTGGGGTTTAATGGCTGATATAGACACTCCTGATTTTGAAACCCGGGTAGCCATATTAAGGAATAAAGTAATTAATAACCTGAAACAAAAAGACTCCATACCTAATGAAGTCCTGGAATATATTGCTTCTTTGATTACCGAAAACATTCGGGAATTAGAAGGAGCGTTAAACAGGGTAATGGCTGTCTCGTCCCTGCAGGAACTTCCTCTTACTCTCACCTTAGCCCAGGATGTATTGAAGGGGGTCTTTGAAAAACCTGAAAGAGCAAAACCAACCTTAGAAGATATTCAGGAAGCCATTTCCCGCTACTTCAATATCAAAAAAGAAGATATTACCTCCACCCGAAGAACCCAGGACATTGTTCAAGCCAGGCAGATTGCTATGTATCTTTCTCGCGAACTTACCAACCATTCTTTATTAACCATTGGGCGGTGGTTCGGTAAAAAAAATCACGCTACGGTTTTACATGCCTGTGAAAAGGTAAAGAAGGATATTTCAGATAACTCTGATTTTAAGAGAGTTATTGACTCTATTTTTTCCACCCTGAAAAAGCACTGATTTATAAAAATAGCCTGAATTCTATAATATATTGAAGTTGTTAACATTATGTTAATAAGTTGTTAATAAGTAAGTTAATAGTTGGTTAAAAACTACCGCTTTGCTAACATAAATAGTGTTTGATGTTTATAAGTAAGATTTATCAACCAGTTACTATCAAAACAGGTATAGGAAAGTGAGTTGTAAAAATAAAGCTTTTTTTATTTATTAACAAAATATTTGTACTATTATTACTATAAAAGATATAAAATATTTTAGTAGTACTAAGTTCAGGAGGACTTAAAATGAACAAACCTGTAGAAATAAAAGTAAAAAGGAAAATACTTTCTTCGGTACTGGACAAAACCAGTTTATCTTTACCTGCGGGAAAAGCAACTTATCCTTATTTAAGCCAGGTACTTTTGGAATACAATAATGAAAAAATTAAGTTAACCGCTACCGATTTAAAAAAAGCCATTACCACTTCCATTGAGTATCATTGTGAAAGTGAGGGTTCAATATTGTTCCCCGGTAAATTAGTATCGGATATCCTGAGAAAATTAAATGAAGAGGAGGTTAGTTTATTTCTGAACAACAACCAATTGATTTTAAAAACCGATAAGTCCTCTTTTTCCTTCCAGCTAATGCCGGTAGATGAATTCCCCTTAATACCTTTTGCCGAAGATAGTCGTGAATTAAAGATAAGTCAATCTGTCTTATCTACCATACTTAAACAGGGTTTATATTCAGCCTCCAAGGACATAGAAAGGGAAGGTTTAAGTGGTGCTTTGTTGACCAATAACAAAAACCTGTTTAGAATGGTCAGCACCGACGGGCACAGACTTAGTGTGGGAGAAGGGGAATTGATTTCTTTTCCCAACCAGAACCTTAATACTATGATAAGCGCTTCCGATTTAAAATTGGTGGAATATTTAAATAGTGGGGAAGATATATCCATAAGGTGGGACCAGAAACAGGTTGATTTTATTCAGGGGAACACCCATATGACTTTCAAGTTGTTAGGAGCTAAATTCCCACCCTACGAAGAAGTTATTCCCCGCACCTGCACCACTATCTTAAATATTAAAACCCTACCTTTACTCCAATCATTAGACCGCTTAACCACCTTAAATCAGCACCAACCCATTAAATTCTCCGTGGGGGATTTACTAACACTAACCATAAATGTTGCTGGCGTGGGAGAAGGAGTAGAAACAGTGGATGTGGTTGAATTCACCGGTAATAAACTCGATGTTTTTATTAATCCCCGCTATTTTATGGAATCTCTGAAAAATAGCAATTCAGATACTCTTTTCTTTGGTTTTAACAGCTCTCAGAGTCCCATTTTAATAAGCAATCAGAAAATACCTAAAACCGATGACCTGGTAGGAGGATACTATCTGGCACTCATCATGCCCATGCAAATTTAGATTTATAACGGTATTTATACTTCTACTTTTACTGATTACTCCCCACTTAACTTATGGGCAGACATCACGACTTATTTATAGTTACGATAATACCCGCCATCTGCTTTTCCATCACAATTACCTGTGGGCGGCTACCTCTGGTGGTCTGGTAAGGTACGAAGCTAATACTGGAAGGCGAATTAACTTAACCTCCTTAAATGGCTTAACCTCCATGGAGGTTCTCTACCTTTACCCCCACGAGAAAGGTATTTTTGCCGGGACTCTACAAGGGGGGTTAGTATTATTAGACAGGTTGGGTAGAATAAAAAGCATTTATGACCAGGCTAATGGACTGAAAGATACTACCATAACTGCTATATACAAAGGAAAGGATGGATTTTTCACGGGTACTTCTTCGGGGCTGTATTTTTACGATAAAAGAATATTCATTCGCCTACCCGGTTTCCCCACGCTTCAGGTAAATGACCTTAAAGAAAGAAAAAACAACCTCTATATAGCCACCCCCTTAGGTTTATACGAACTTTCTCTCTCTAATAAAGCCTTGAAAAAAATAGAAATACCAGGTTTTAAGGGGAGCATAATTACCATGGAAGTTAGTCCCGATTTTATTTACCTGGGAACCTCGCAGGGACTTATAAGGTATAAACCAGAAACAGCCGAGACCCGGGTGTTAGGGGTAAAAGAAGGACTCCCCGTAAGCGTAATATTATCTCTTAAGATCTCAGATGGACTTATCTATATAGGAACCCAGAGAGGGTTAAGAATAGCCAACCTAAACCTGCTTATGCAAAACCTAAGCCTTCCAGCGGAAGTAAAAAAAACCGAGATACAAACAATTGAAGTAGGTAGAGGTTTTATCTTTGCTGGAACCAGCAAAGGCGTGGTAAGGATGAACAGGAACAACCTGTTAAGAAGGGTGGTATTTGCCAGTTTGAGCCCGCTTACTTCTAACCGCATAACGGCGCTCGCTAAAAATAAAACCGAACTTTTTATCGGTACTGCAAATGGTTTTTTACTTTATAACGAAAAGTTAAATTATCTCAGCGAAATCATTAAAGGGGTTGTAGTTAACGATGTAGTTCAATTAAGTGATGATTACTACATAGCTACCAACACAGGCTTGTATCGCTACAATATAACCCAGAAAAAAGTATTGGAATCTTTTGATGTCCGTAGAGGGTTGTTTCATAACCAGGTATTAGATTTATTAGTTTATGAAGATAAACTTATTCTGGCTACTAAGCTGGGAGTTCAGGTATATGAGCCCCTCAGACGGAAGTTTGAGGCATATTTTCTAAGGGATGTTATATCCATTTTCCTCAAAGAAGATATTATTTATGCTGGTACGGTGAATGGTCTTTACCGAAAGGCAATGCTGGCTGCCGATTTTACCAGGATTACCTTTAGCGGAGCCCCCACTTCTCCGGTAAGAAGTATCGTATCTACCAAAAAAGGGCTTCTCTTATCTACTGGTAGATCTGTTTTAGAACTTAACTTAACCAATTCCTCCTTTTCCAGTTATAGCCTGCCGTTTTCAGCCAATATTTTAAAGTTAGCCGAAGAAGAAGACTATATATTTTATTTAACCGAAAATGGCTTTTACATTCAGGACAACATTTATGGTACTACCTGGGGAGTTAATTCACTTGATGGACTACCTTCCTCTACCGTACTTTCATTTTTAAAAGATGGAAATAAGGTTTATCTGGGAACCTCCAATGGGTTATTTATAGGTGGTTTTAATGCTCTTTCCCGGTCCCTTTTCTTTGATACTACCTTCCACCCACTCAGACGTATAATTGAAAACGCTTCAGTAAAGGGTATGGTGGCAGGTTTTCCAGACGGAAGCTTTAAACCCAACCATATAACTACCCGGGCGCAATTTGCAGTCTTGCTAATTAAGGCCCTGGATATATCACCTAGTAAGCCCATATATTCTTCATTTACTGATGTGTCCCTGACTCACTGGGCTTCACCTTTTATTGAGGAACTGGTAAAAAGAAAAGTTTTGATAGCTGGCGGGAGGTTCTATCCAAATAGCGAAATAAAGAGGGAAGAATCTGCCGAGTGGGTAGCGCTGGCCTTAAAATTGCCTTTTCAACGGCCAGCCAGACCATCTTTTAAGGATGTCGCTTCCACTTATCCCTACTACTTACTTATTGAAGCTGTCCATCGCGAAAGAATTTTTATGGGAACCCCAGCAGGTAACTTCCTTCCCCGTTTTCCCTTAAGTAGAGCCGAAGCAGTTACCATACTTATGAGGATAAGAGATGAAAAACCTTAAGAATCTCCTGAAACTGGCTTCACTTAAAGTAAGCGAAGAAGAAGAAGAAGAACTGGCCCAAGAAGTATTTATGGTTATTAAATATTTTGACGAATTAAAAGAGGTTGAGGACAGCTCTTTTATAAACCCCGCTTCTTTAAACTTTCATCCCCAGGAGCTAATCCTGAGGGAAGACCAGGAAGTACCGTTTGCCGAAAGAGGAGAGATTATTAAGAATTTTCCTGAATTAGAGGGAGAATATTTAAAATCTCCCCCTATAAAAAGTGAATAACCGTCAATGCTAACCGTTAGAGATATCGTAAAGGGTATTAAAGAAAGAAAGTTTTCCCCCTTAGAAATTTTAGATAATTATTGGGCGAGAATTGAAAAAATTGAAGATAAAATTAAAGCCTTTATTTCTTTAAAACCATACGAAGAACTTAAGAAAGAAGTTACGCAGCTGGGAAAAAACCCTGAAGGAAGGCTGGTTGGTGTACCGATAGCCCTAAAAGACAATATTAATGTTAGAGGACTGAAAACCACCTGTGCCTCTAAGGTTTTGCAGAATTATAAACCGCCTTTTGAGGCCACTGTGGTGGAACTTCTAAAGAAAGAAGGAGCCTTAATAGTGGGCAAGACCAATATGGATGAGTTTGCCTTTGGTTCCTCTACCGAAAACTCTGCCTACCAGACCACCAGAAACCCTTATGATTTAACCCGTGTTCCCGGGGGTTCTTCCGGTGGTTCAGCAGCTGCGGTGGCTGGGGGGATGGCTCCCCTAACTTTTGGTTCCGATACCGGGGGTTCTATAAGGCAACCTTCAGCTTTCTGCGGCGTGGCTGGGTTTAAACCAACTTACGGTCGGGTTTCCCGCTATGGACTGGTGGCTTTCGCTTCTTCCCTGGACCAGATAGGGCCTATAGCGAAAAATGTTGAAGATATCTGGTTAGCCTTGAGCGTAATTGGAGGTAGGGACGAAAAGGACCCCACCACTTCTTCCTGCCCTCCCATAAACTATCCTGGTAAAAACTGGAAACCTGGAGTGATTGGTTTTTGCCCCGATTTATTAGAAGAAGGGGTGGACACCGAGATAAAGGAATCTTTTACAGAAGCCATCAGTATTATTAAGGGACTTGGCGTAGCCGTAAGAGAAGTTCACCTGCCTCACCTTAAATACGGTCTGTCAATTTATTATATACTGGCTTCTTCCGAAGCCTCCTCCAATTTGGCCCGTTTTGATGGGTTAAGGTATGGCCAGAGGGAAAAAGGAGAAAATTATGCTGAGATGGTGGAAAACACGCGGGGTAGGAATCTCGGCAGGGAAGTTAAAAGAAGAATCCTATTGGGTACTTTTGCCCTGAGTAGCGGTTATTACGATGCCTATTACCTCAAAGCCCTGAAAGTTCGCGCTTTAATACGAGAGGATTTTCGTAAAGTTTTAGGAGAGGTAGATTTAATACTGATGCCCACCACACCCACGCTGCCTTTTGAAATTGGCGCCAAAACCAAAGACCCTTTGCAGATGTATAAGGCTGACCTGTTTACCATCCCGGTTAACCTGGCCGGGTTACCAGCGATTAGTTTACCCCTATCTCTTAAAAAGGGCCTTCCTGTAGGGGTGCAGCTTATCGGCAGGCACTTTGAAGAAGAACAGGTTTTGAGTGCAGCCTTAATGTTAGAGAAAGAGCGGGGGGATTTTCCTTCGCCGGTTATTGTAGTTAAAGGGGACTGTCCCCAGGTATAAT
>QLUP01000041.1 GCA_018725485.1 Candidatus Lithacetigena glycinireducens
GGATCTATTGACAAGATAGCGATATAATGGTATATTATTATTATGCTTAAAAAGGGCAAGGGAGGTGAGAGAAATGATTGATTTGAGTAAGTTTCAAAAGACAAATGCTTCCAAATTCCGAATGAAGTATATTAGTTTCAATGAGGAAAAAGGGAAGCGAGTGGCTGAATTGCTTGATACGCTCGGCATACGGGCGGGTCAGGCGAGCAGTTTATTTATCGCATTGCTTGAAGATTTGGTAGAGAAGCAAGAAGCAGAAGCAATGGCTTCTCCCAAAGCCAAAGCAAAGCAATAGCCAGCAGTAGTGATTAAGCCATTCTGTCTACACGGGCAGAATGGCTTTTTTTGTCTTTTCTGGGAAGCAATTTGTCGGCTTCCTGTGTCCTGTCTCCTGTCTCCTGTCGGCTTCCTGTCATCGGTGTCGGTGTTTTTGGGTTTGGCTTGCTGGTGGCGTCGGTGTCGGTGCTGTTGTTTTCTTTGGCATTGCCGAAAATGAAAAACCCGAAAATGAAAAATTTCATTGAAGATTGAAAACACCCCTCACACAGGATCCAGAAAAATAGAGTTTTCTCTGTAACAGAAAAGTAGAGTTCTCTCTATTACAGATCCTAGAACAATATCTCTCACACAGGTTCTAGAAAGTACAAGTTACATTTTTCTATTACATTATTCCCGTTACAGGTTCTGAAAATGTTCCTATACACGTTTCAAAACCCCTCATACAGATTCCAGAAAGTAGAAAGAGCTTTTCAAAACTTCTTTCGTAAAGTTAAACAAGGCGATAAGATGGTATGTTTGTTTTTCTGTTAAATACGAACCTGTTAAAAAACCCGTTCCTGATAAATCTATCGGCATTGATGTAGGTATAAAATCTTTTGCCGTTCTTTCTGATGGTGAAGTTATAGATAATCCTAAATACCTTCATAAGTCCAAACAAAAACTTATACTGAGGAGGAGGGCAAAAGGATAACAGGGCTACTGGACTGGTTGGGGGTTTTTCCCGCTCAGGCAAGTGATTTATTTATCGCACTGCTAGAGGAGAAAGTAAAACAAAGGAACAACGAGAGGAAAAAGTCCCTATTGACAAAGTAAAGATAATATCGTATAATTTCTCTCATGGAGAAGTTCACACAAGGGTTAAGACAGCACATAGACCTAGAGAAAGGTATTCCTGACAGCAGTGCTGTTCCTGGCTCACCACCGCAACCCTCACCAAGTAGTGATAAAACAATGGGACAGCACTGCTTAAACAGAGTAAAGATGCTGTTGAAATATGGTCTATCAGAGGAGAAGATAAGGAAAGCGAACATAAAGGATGTTGCGATTTGCATAGAGATACTTCTAAAGAAGAGCAAAGAACTAGGGGTCAGCATAGAGGAGGAGCAGAGGGCAGAGGCAAAAGGAGTAAATGAGATAAAAGAAAAGGAGATAGTGGATGCAGTTACAAACATCGGTAGGCGAGCAGGAATTTACACCGACCTTATTAGAGAGGCAACTACTCCAAAACTATCCGTGCCTACGGGTAATACCGCACCAAGGGCAGATTAGGTTTGCAAGGGATACAGGGAAGATCGTCTTTCTGATAGGGGGTAAACGCTCAGGGAAGACTCACATCGGGGCCTGGAAGGCGGCTATGTTATCTCTGGGTCTTCACCCAAAGATAAAGATACCAGTGCCTAATGCTGGTTGGATTTGCTCTACTGATTATCCTCAATCCAGAGATGTCTTACAACCAAGGGTAATTTCAATGATAGGGGAAGATAACATTAAGGATTGGAACGAGGTGGCAAAGGAGTTATACTTAAATAACGGGTCAATTATAAGTTTTAAGTCATACGATAGTGGGTGGGAAAAGTTTCGCTCGGCGGGGAAGCACTGGATTTTCTTTGATGAGGAGCCACCAGAGAGGGTTTGGAAGGAGAGTATTATCCGATGGGTAGATGAGATGCCCCATATCTTTGTGACGATGACACCAGAGAAAGGGCATACCTGGGTCTATAAGAAGTATTTTCAGAAGCAATCCGCTACAAAGAGTTCTTTTCACTTCACTTCTACTTTTCTTAATCCTTATCTTAAAAAAGAGGAGTTAGATGTTATTCAGGAGGGGTGGACAGAGGAAGAGAAAAGGATGTTCCTGCACGGGGAGTTTGTGTCCTTGTCAGGGATGTGCATATTTGAGTTAGGGAAATACTCCTATGAGGAGATTATTAGAAGGGATAAGGAGGCGCTGAGAGGGACCATAGTGGTAGATAAGAAAAGGACTTATAGGGAGAGAGTTAATTTTGTCCGATTGGATAATAGGAGTGCTGGCTTAAAGATTTATAGAGAACCGTCCCATATGGAGAGATATTTCTTAGGGGCTGATGTAGGGGAGGGGCTATCTGATGGGAATTTTTCTGTGGCACAGGTAATAAACGAGCGCTTGCAACACTGTGCAGAGTATAGAGGGAGAGTTCCGCCAGATGAGTTTGCAAATATCATCTATGGGTTAGGTAAATACTATAACACAGCACTTGCAGGAGTGGAGAAGAACGCACACGGATTAACAACGGTCACCTACCTTAAAAAGGACTATCCAGTGTCTCGGCTATGGGCATCTACTGCTATCTGGACCAAACGAGAAGAGGAAGACCAGGATAGGTTCGGGTGGGATACCAATGAGAGGACTAAACCGTTCCTTATAAATAACCTGAGGAGGGTTTTAAGGGACGGGTCATTGGAGATAAATTCCCCTACACTCTTTGAGGAGTTATCTACTTATGTTCGCCTGACAAAGGGTAAGATAGGGGCTGATTATGGTTGTTTTGATGATACAGTGATGTCTATGGGTATAGCGGTATCTATGTGGTTTGAGAAGATGTATGGGAGACCACAGGCAATGTTCCAAGCGCTCAAGGAAGCGATAGGGATAAAGCAGAGGCGGAGGATAGGGAATCTAATCACGGGGTATTAAGATGAGGAAAAGAAAAGAAGGAGAGAAGAAGTCCTCTCCTCCACTATCAAGAAGGGAGTTTCAAAGGGAATTAAGGAGAAGGGAAAAGTTCCCAGAGTATATTAGACCTCTTCCACCATTACCAACGGAAGTAGTAGATAAAGAGTTTCAAAAGTTCCAAGAGGGCAAAATACCACTCCCAGAAGGTGGGTGGATGGACAGGTGGGGGAGGAGGAGGGAATATAGGAGGAGGTGAGAAAATTGCCGATAGCAGGAGCAAGAGAGAAGTCAGGCAGAAGTCCATTTACCAAGAAAGGGAAGGTGATAAAGAAATAATGGTAGTAAAAGTTCCTGGGGGTTACAAGATTAGGTCCTGTTCTACGGGGAAGTTATATCCTAAGTTGTATCGGACAAGGAGAGAGGCAGAACTTAGAATTAGACAGATGAAGATATTTGGGAAGAGGAGAAAGAAGTAATGCCAACTTACAGAGTAATTTTTAAGTCAGGTAAGGAGGCAAGAGTAGAGGTGCCTCAACTTCTTGATATGGAGGGGGATTTTAAAATATTTGATAAGATAAATAAAGTAATTGGTTTTATGTGTAAGGAGGATATCTCTTACATACAAAAAATATTTGTTAAGGAGGAGAAGAGGGGCAATGAAAAAGGTGAAAATACCATTAAATAAGGTTCGCTTGCAAAAGCAATTAGCAATAAAAGGAGCGAGGAAGGTAGGAAAATAAGTGAAGCGAAAAAGTAAAGAGGGGTTGCAGAAATTACTACCGGGCCAAGAGATTTATCTTGATGATAAAGATAAAAAAGAGTTGACCGAAGAGATTTGCGATATGGTCCGGGATGTAATAAATTCCCGTAATAAGTCAGGTGGTTTTAAGGATAACTTAATTACTTGGAGAAAGAATTATGAGATGATAGCGGGGGAAAAGACCTTTCCATGGGCAGGGGCCAGCAATTTAAAGGAGCCAGTAACAGAGATCGCTACTGATGCTACTTGGTCTCGTCTTGATAGGAGTTTACTTGCGTATTCCCCGCTATTTCTTGTCTCTCCATATGACCTTACTTCCGATGACTTAAAGTTATCTGCAAGAAAGTATGAGCACTTCATTGATTTTGATATAAGGAACAACATAAAGCCGATGAAAGTTTTATCTGACTTTTTGTTTTGTTGCACTCTGGATGGGGTAGGGGTATTAAAGGTGAATTGGTTGACAAAAGCATATCAGTTATTGGCAAGAAGGGGTAGGAAGATTATAATTTATAACTCTCCACAGATAAGTTTAATAGATATTTTAGATATGTTTTTCCCTATCCACGCAAAGACAATAGATGATAGTTGGGCAGCGCAGAGGATATGGCTATCTTATTATGATGTTTTAATTCGCAAGGAGAGGTTTGGGTATAAAATTCCGCCTAACTTGGGTGATATAGAAACAAAGGACGACAAAGATGATTATGAGAGAGAGATTGATGATATTGAGGGAGTGCAAGGACAAAGATATAGTGGTAGAAATCCCTATGATAATAGATATCCTGTTGTTGAGTGGTGGGGGACAAGGAGGATAGGGACTAAATTTGTTCCAATAGTAGCAACTGTTTTTTTAAGAGAGAGACATTTAGCAAGAATTATAGTAAATCCCTTCTTTAATCTTATCAAGCCATTTGTTATTGGCTCTGGTTGGCCCAGACCAAATAGAATTATTGGTCGTGGGATGGGGCAAAAGTTAATGCATTTACAATCAGAAATAGATACCATACATAATCAAAGGATAGATAAGGTAACATTAAAACTTGCTCCCATATTCAAACAAAGAAGAGGTGCCCTATCTCCTGATGAGCAGGAGTTTTATCCTTTGAAGTTCTTTGAGATGGAGGATTTAAATGATGTTCAGGAATGGATATTATCTGATGTTCCTTTCTCCTCTTATCAAGAGGAGCGATTAAGCCATAGTTTAGCAGAAAAGTCCTCTGGTGTTTCTGACTATACTCTTGGTAGAGAGAGTAGCGTTATTCAGACCAGGGCAACAGCAAGGGGGACATTAGCAATCATACAAGAGGGTGATAAGAAATTTGATAAGGCGGTTCAGAATATAAGTGTATCATTTGTAGAGTTAATGCAAAAACTTGATGTGCTTTACAAAGAAAACTTAAATGATGATATACCTATTCCTGAACTAAAAGATATATTAACCCCAGAAGAAATAGCAGAGCGGTATGTCTTTGAATTTAAGCCATCAAAATTAACTATTAACAAAGAGGTCCGACAACAAAAAGAAATGCAGATGTTTGCTATGTTGATGGACAATCCACTAATGGCTGGCAATGTTGAGTTATTGATACACGCAACAAAAGAGTTATTGCATAACTTTGAAAAGCCAAACATAGCACAACTCATTGATGAGAGCGATTTTGTTAGAAGGTTAGTTGAAATATCAAGAGTAACGCAAGAAATAAGTCTTTTGCAAGGTATAGGTAATTTAATGCAGTTAAGAGCACAACTTATGGCATTGCAACAGGGGACACCACCTATGCCAGCCCCGGGTGGTGCCCCTCCTCCTGGAGGACCACCATTGTGAAAACAAACATAGAAGCATTAACAGAAGCCGAAATAAGCGAGATCTTAGAGGCAGGTTTTGATACTACTTTTTGGAAGATTATAGAAAAAATATTGGTCTCGTGGAGGGCTTCTAAAGCGCATAAGATTGGGGCGGGAATATCATTAAGTAATGATGAGATTAGGGTAGAACAAGGAGGTTATAGGACCTTAACTGATGTTATAAATTTAAAAGAAACACAGATAAAAAAGAAGAAGAAAAAGGAGGTGAAAGCGGGTGATAACCTTTGACAGGAAGGACTTTAAAAAAGTTGATTTTGGTATTGGTGATACTGTAAATATCACAATTACTGGCACTGTCTCTAATTTGGACAAGGATTTAGTATTAATTGAGCCGACCAGTATTGTGTCCGAAAGAGTAGCCATTGGTGAGGAGGTAGTTAAATCACCTGTAGCAGATGAGGAAATACCTGTGGAGGAAGAAGAAAGAGTGCCAGAAAGGTTAAGGAGAACTCCTACTATAGAGGAGATAGAGGAGGGGTTAGAGGAAGAGGAAAGAAGAAGAAGAAAATAAAAATAATAGGAGGGTTTTATGAGTAATGAAGAAAGTTATGAAGGTGTAGATGAAACTGTTGATACTAACCAGCAGATTGAGGACTTAACAAGGATTGTTGGTGAGTATGAAGAATTATTTGAAGAACAGGAGAAAAAAATTAAAGAGTTAGAGGCGCAGATATCACAACGACCTCAATCTCAACCCGTTGCTCAACAATTATCGCAAGATGATTTAAGAGAGCAATGGAATCAAAGATTTTATGAAAATCCTTCTGAAGCCACTTATGCTCTAATTCAGAGCACATTGCAAAGTTATATGCCGATAATAAATCAACAGGTGCAACCTGCAATGGACCAGATAAGGAGAAATTCTACGGAAGAGGTTAGGAGGGCAAGAGAAGATTTTAATAAATACGAAGCGTCAATAAATGAAATATTAAAGTCCTTTTCTCCTCAAAGTATAACACCGTCGGTAGTAGATGCCGCTTACTTGGTAGCAAAAGGTTATGACACCTTTGGTGATTATAAGTCGGCAATGATAGAGGGTTCTTCTGGCTATTCTGAAGAGGGAGAAGAGATAACTGATTTGACCCCTGCACAGAGAAAGATTGCTAAAAGATTTGGTATTAGAGAGGAGGACTATCTTGCTCGGATTAAAAGGATTGAGGAAAGAAAAAGAAGGAGGGAGAATATATGAAAAATAAAAATCCCTTAGCTGAAGTTCAAAGTTTTGAAGATGCTGATACTACTGAAATTAAGGGAGCAGACCCTAACTATGATTATCGTTATGTCCGAGTAGATAAGATAGTTCAGGGAAAAGACCCAAAGAGGGGCTATGTTGTATGTTCCAAAGATGAAGTTAGTATGCCATATGCACAAAATATTGCTGATGGGGACTTTCTCCAACAAATGGATACTATTGTTTGTAAAAGACATAAGTCAATTGGGGAGAAGATAAGGGAAAAGAGGGAAATGAAAAAGGAGCAGATAAGGAAAATTTTATCTCGTGGACAGCAATCACAAGAGGAAATAGAGAAAGGAGGTCTCCCCTTTTATGTAAAGGGGTCAAGTTTAGAATGAACAAAAAAAGGAGGTGAGGAGAAATGATGGATAATGCACCATTTGGTTTTAGACCTGTGCGGTCAGGTGCCCGAATTAGGAAGTATAGAGTGCCAGCAACTAATTCGGTCATACATGTTGGCGATGTTTTGAGAATGACACCAACTGGTGAGGTTGATTTGATTGCAACACCTGGGGATTGGGTTAGTGGAATTGCTGCTGAATTTAAAGCGGCAAATAGTGGTGGAGATATACTTGTATTTGATAACCCAGATGAGGAATTTGTAGTCCAAGCCACAGGGACGGCATCTATGTTGCAGACACATGTTGGAAATTTGATTAACCCTTCAATTGCGGGTGGAAATCCAGTTACAAGGATTTCCCGACATGGAGTTGATATGGCAACTGTAGGAACTTCTTCGGCATTGGCCTTTATAATAAAGGCGCTGTCTGATGATTATGGAAATATGCCTGGTCAATTTGCAAGAGTGGTAGTAACAACCAACAGACATTTGTTTAGACAACCAACTGCTGGAATTTAATTGGAGTTTAATCTAAAAAAAAGGAGGTGAGAAAGGTATGGCTATGCTAAGGTCACAGTTTCCTGACATATTAACACCTGGGTTTGATATGTATTTCTTCAAAGAATTAAAAGATTACCCAGAGGAATATAGCAAGTTTATCCGACTTGAGAAGGGTAATAAGCGAAGAAGTTATAGGACAACCAGGATGGTAGGGTTTGGACTTGCTGGGGAGAAGCCAGAGGGAGTAGATATTGCTATGGCTTCCTTATTGCAAGGACAACAGCAAGAATTTGTTTATTTGTCATATGCGCTTGGGTATGAGGTGTCAAGAGAACTTTACGAGGATGAGGTTGAGGGCAGTAATGTTTTTTCAAAAGCCCCACAGGCATTAGCAAGGGCAATGAAAAAAACGGTGGAGTATCTTGCGGCAACTTTACTTGATGATTTAGGCACTGGAAGAATATACAGAGCACAGGACGGATTACCAATATTGCACAATAGACATATCCTT
>QLUP01000042.1 GCA_018725485.1 Candidatus Lithacetigena glycinireducens
TTAATTATTCCTTCTGCAACCTGGTTGGAAACCTCTGGAACCATCACCAACTTAGAAGGTAAAACTCAGAATATTTCATCAATTATTGAAGCTCCTGAGGGTGTGAAAACAGATAAGGCTATTATTGAAGATCTGATGAAAGCTTTGGGTTAAAGGAGGACAAAATGGCAAAAGTTAAACTTGCATCAACCTGGCTGGAAGCATGTGCAGGTTGTCATATGTCCATACTTGATATAGATGAAAGAATTGTTGAATTAGTCCAGGCAGGCGTGGAGTTCACCTCCACCCCTATTACTGACTTGAAACATCCACCTGAAGAAGGAGTTGATATCGGAATCATTGAAGGTGCTATTGGAACAGACCTTCATGAAGAAGAAGCCAAACATCTGAGAAAAAAATGTAAGATCTTAATTGCTCTTGGTGATTGCGCGGTTTTTGGTGGAATTGTCACCATGCGTAACTACTTTAGCAGAGAAGAACTTCTGGCCAGAGGATATATTGAGACAGAAAGTACTAAAGATGGTAAAGTTCCAAATTCACCCGAGCTTGGAAAATTACTTCCCAAGATTAAAGCTGTAAAAGATGTAGTTAAAGTAGATTTCTTTATACCTGGCTGCCCACCTTCAGCTGATTCTATTTATACTGCCCTTAAAGAATTGCTGGAAGGCAGAGTACCGGTTTTAAAGGGCGATTTACTAAAATACGATTAGGAGGAACCTGTGGGAGAAAAAATTACTATATCACCAGTTACCAGAATTGAAGGTCATGCCAGGGTTACCATATATTTAAATGATAATGGACAAGTAGATAAAACTTTTGTGCATATTGACCAATTCAGAGGTTTTGAAAAATTTTCCGAAGGCAGACCTTATTTTGAAATGCCGCAAATCACACCCCGTATTTGCGGGATATGCCCAATTAGCCACCACTTAGCTGCTGCTAAAGCCTGCGATGCCTTGATAGGTGTAGAACCCCCCCAACCAGCAAAACTGCTTCGAGAACTTATTCACATGGGTCAATGTGTGCAATCTCATGCTATGCATTTTTTCCACCTTGCTGGTCCTGACCTTTTACTGGGGTGGGATAGCGACCCTGCCCTTAGAAATGTGGTAGGTCTGGTTTTAGCCAATCCCGAGTTAGCTTTAAAAGCGGTAAAACTTCGCAAATATGGCCAGGAAATAATTGCTAAAGTTGCTGGGAGAAGAATACACCCCACATTTGCTGTTCCAGGTGGGGTAAATACACAACTTACTGTTGAATTTAAAGATAGTATTCTTTCAGAATTAGATACCATGATTGCTTATATTCAGGAAGGCATTTCCATTGCTAAAACCTGGATGGAAGCTAATATGGAGGTTATTGAAAAATTTGGAAAATTCCCTAGCGGTTATCTGGGATTAGTAAATGAGGGTGATAGCCTGGAACTTTATGATGGCACTTTAAAATTAACCGATTCAGAAGGGAAAGTTTGGGAAAGATTTAAACCAGCTAACTATCTTGATTATATCGAAGAAAGAGTAGAAGATTGGTCATATCTTAAGTTCCCTTATTATAAGAAGCTTAGTTATCCGGAAGGTGTTTATCGCGTAGGACCCTTAGCCAGGGTGAATAATGCAGAAAAGATTACCACACCTTTAGCGAACGAGGAACTGAAAACCTATAAATCGTTAGGTAATGGCAAGCCCCTTGAGGGTTCACTTGTTTATCATTATGCCAGATTAATTGAATTACTTTACTCGGCTGAAAGAGCCGGTCAGATACTTAATGACCCCGATGTGCTATCTAACGACATTATTGCAATACCTGGAGAACTTCAACCTGAAGGGATTGGTGTTATTGAAGCTCCACGAGGCACTTTAATTCACCACTACTGGATCGATGAAGACGGTGTTATGCAAAAAGCAAATTTAATAGTTTCTACCGGACACAATAACTGGGCAATTTCCAAAGCAGTTGATGATGTTGCTAAAAATTTCCTTGATGGGAAAAAGCTTAAAGAAGGTATGTTGAACATGGTTGAAGGGGCTATAAGGTGTTACGACCCCTGTTTCTCTTGTTCTACCCATGCTATAGGAAAAATGCCCCTATTAGTAGAACTGAAATCAGCTGAAGGCATACTTCTTGATTCAGTAAAGAGAGAAGGATAAAAAAAGGCTCTGACAGAAAATAACAAAAATCATATACCTAATAAAAAGAATCACTGTTTAATAATTGGATATGGGAATACAGCCAGGAGAGATGACGGAGCAGGTATTATTGCTGTTGAGTCTCTCCCTGGTAATTTCCCTGCAGATTTATTAATACAACAGGAACTTGGTTTAGAGCTAATAGAAACTGTCAGTGCTTATAAACTGGTCATTTTTGTTGATTCATCTGTTGAAGAAGATGTTCCGGATATCTTCTTGAAGGAGATAAATCTTGAAAGAAAAGGTCCGGGTTTTTCTCACACTCTCAGTCCTTCTACTATTTTAACTCTTTCTAAACAACTATACGGTTCTTCTACTAAAGGGTACATTATGTCCATTAAGGGGTATGATTTTGATTTAGGAGAGGGTTTAAGCCCTATGACTGAAAAATTAACCAAGCAAGCAATCGAAATAATAACTAACCTGGTGGAAAACTGGTCAGGTTAAATTATGCATGAGCTTTCTTTAGCCAGGGAAATATTAGATATTTGCCACCGGGAGACAACTGGGAAAAAAATTAAACAGTTAAACCTGCGAATAGGTGAGTTATCCAGCGTTTCACCAGAATCCCTGCTTTTCTATCTGGATAATATTTCCCTAAAAAGCTGCCTGGAGGGAGCTATAATAAATTATAAAATAATTGAGGCTTCGCTACTATGCCATAATTGTGCGGTCTATTTTAAGACTGATGATTGGATATGCCCTTATTGTGGTAAAACTATTACTGAATACGGAATAGGTAGAGAATTAGAGATAGAGAGTATTGAATTAATTGATGAAACCGATAATAATTAAAATAAATAAAGACATTTTATTTAAGAATAATTTAAATGCCCAGGAAGTCAGGCAATTTTTAACAACAAGGGGAATAACAGCTTTTAATATTATGGCCTCTCCTGGTGCGGGAAAAACCAGTCTTATTTTAAGCGCCCTTAAATTAATTAATCACCGCGTATTAGTCATAGAAGGTGATATCGCTTCTTCTATCGACACCCATAAAATAAAGGAATGCGGATTTGAAGCCCTACAAATTAACACCGGTGGAAGTTGTCACCTTACAGCCTTTATGATTAAAAATATACTCTCTGAAGTTAAAGACCACACTTATAAACTTCTTTTTATTGAAAATGTCGGCAACCTGGTATGTCCCGCACCTTATGATTTAGGAGAAAGCTATAAAATAGTTATCTCCAGTGTTCCTGAAGGCGATGATAAGCCATATAAATACCCAAAAATATTCTCAGTAGCTGATGTGATTGTTTTAAATAAAATTGACTTGATTAATTCTATTGATTATAACTATGAATATTTTGAAAAAGGTATAAGAGCGGTAAACATCAGGGCGCCTATTTTTAAAACCTCCTGCAAAACAGGGGAAGGGTTGCAGGAATGGGTAAATTGGATTTACAGCAACTTGAATTAAAAAAAATCCTGATAAAAGGTATTGTCCAGGGTGTTGGTTTTCGTCCCTTCATCTATAGGCTTGCTCATAAATTTCAGGTTAAAGGTTATATAATAAATACTTCTAATGGAGTGGTATTAGAAGCTGAAGCTGTAAAACCAGTTTTAAATAAATTTATTGAAGCTATAACCTCTGAAGCCCCCCCATTATCCAGGATTGAAGAAATAATCATTCAAGAACTGAATCCCAAATATTATTCAGCATTTGAAATCAGAGAAAGCCAGGCTGATGATGGTTACCAATTAATCTCACCTGATATTGCAACCTGTAAAGATTGCCTGGATGAATTATTTGACCCTAATGACAGGAGATACCAGTATCCCTTTATTAACTGTACTAACTGTGGTCCCCGATTCACTATTATCCAGGATATACCCTACGACCGGGCTAAAACCACCATGTCTATTTTCCCCATGTGCCCACAGTGCAATGAGGAATATCATAATCCTTTGCACCGTCGTTTTCATGCTCAGCCCAATGCTTGCCCTGCTTGCGGACCCCACCTGATGCTTACCGACAGAACCGGGGTAGAGATAAAAACTGAAAATCCCCTTAAAAACGCTATTAATTATTTAAAAGAAGGAAAAATTATAGCTATTAAAGGACTTGGAGGGTTCCATTTAACCTGTGATGCTCAAAATAAACAGGTCGTAGAACTTCTCAGGAAAAGAAAGAATCGGCTTTTTAAGCCTTTTGCCCTGATGATGAAAAGCCTGGAAGATATACATAAATACTGTTATTTAAATAATGAGGAGATTAAACTTCTCTCCTCGCCACAAGCACCAATTGTACTACTTAAAAAGAAAAATAACACGAATATCGCTCCATCTGTAGCTCCTAATAACAACTATCTCGGAGTGATGCTTCCTTATACCCCTCTCCATCACCTTCTTCTGAATGGATACCAGGACCCACTGGTAATGACCAGTGGAAATCTGTCAGAAGAACCCATCTCTTTTATTAACGAGGAGGCGCTCGAACGGTTAAATAATATGGCTGATTACTTTCTCCTGCATAACCGGGATATCCATGCCTGTTATGATGACAGCGTTTTGACTATTTTTGAAAATAAAACTTACCCTATAAGAAAAGCTCGCGGATATTCTCCTACAGCTTTAAAACTGAATTTTAAAAAACCTGCTGTGGTATTAGCTTGCGGTGCAGATCTAAAAAACAGTTTCACTTTTATCAAAGATGGGTATGCTTTTGTAAGCCAGCATAATGGTGATTTAGAGGATTATCAAACTTATACAAACTACCAGAGAAACATAGATATTTACCAAAAGCTTTTTCGGCTTGAACCTGATACCGTAGCTTACGATTTACACCCGGATTATTTCTCCACTTTATACAGCCAAAGCCTTTCTGCTAAATCCAGGCTTATCCCCATACAACATCATTATGCTCACACAGCCTCCTGTATGACAGATAATGGTTTGAATGAAAGAGTCATTGGCATATCTTTTGATGGAGTTGGCTATGGGTTGGATGGTAATTTATGGGGTGGTGAATTTATGATAGCTGATTTCCATGGGTTTGAGAGAGTTTCTCACTTAGAGTACCTTCCATTACCAGGAGGAGATATTTCAGTAAAAAAACCCTACAGGATCGCTCTTTCTTATATACACACCTTACTGGGAAAATTACCTCACAACCTTGAATTATTAAAATATACAGATGATGAAGAAGTTAACTTGATAATTCAACAGATAGATAAAAACTTTAATACCTTTCTAACTTCCTCCTGTGGAAGGCTGTTTGATGCTGTTTCCAGCATATTAAACATCTGCCAGAATGTTACTTACGAAGGCCAGGCAGCTATTGAACTGGAAATGTTATCCGAAGATAGGTCAGATAGCAATGCAGATTATTATCCATTTGACTTGAAAGAAACAGGGAATAGCTGGGTTATTAAGTTAGGGTTACTACTAAATTACCTCCTTGATGACTACCTGAAAGGCATAGATAAAGGGGTCATAGGTAATCGCTTTCATAATACCCTGGCAAAAATAGCCTTAACTGTTTCAGAATTAATAAGAGAAAATTACGGTTTAAATAAGATTGTTCTTAGTGGAGGTTGTTTTCAAAACCAACTCCTGTTAAAAAAGACAATTATGCAAATGCAAAACCAGGGTTTTGAAGTTTATATACATAAGAATGTTCCCACTAACGATGGTGGTATTTCTTTAGGACAGGCGGTGATAGCTTATGTGCGTAGCAGTTCCTGCTAAAATAGTCTCCATTTCAGGAGAAGAAGCTATGGTAGACTTCGGTGGTCTATTCAGAACCATCAGTCTTCTTTTTACCCCGGAAGCTCAGGTAGAAGATTATGTAATTGTCCATGCGGGCTATGCCATTAGTTTGTTGACTGAAGAAGAAGCCCTGGAGACCATCTCTTTGCTTGATAAACTGGAGCAAAAATAATGAATTTAATGGCTAAATACAAAGACCCTTCACTATTTAGGTATATAATTAAAAATATGTCTGATTTATCAGTCCAACCCTTGACTTTTATGGAATTCTGTGGAACACACACTCAGGCAATTTTTAAACACAGTATAAGAAAACTGCTTCCCAAAAATATTAAAATGCTTTCAGGACCTGGATGCCCTGTATGCGTTACTGACCAGAAGGAGATTGACCATTCTATCGCACTTTCACATTTACAGGGAGTAATTATTGCTACTTTTGGAGATTTTTTGAAGGTTCCCGGAAGCGATGGTTCCAACCTGCAAAAAGCAAGGGCTCAGGGAGCTGATATCAGGGTAGTATATTCCCCCTTGGACGCTATACAAATTGCCCAAAAAAATAAGGAGAAAAAAGTAATTTTTCTTGGTATAGGTTTTGAAACTACTGCTCCTATAGTTGCTGCCTCTATTTTAAAAGCAGTTAAAGAAAATATCTCCAATTATTATGTTTTTTCCATGCATAAGTTAACTCCACCTGCAACCAAAGCTATCTTAAACCTTGGCGAAATCAAGCTGGATGGAATACTTGGTCCTGGCCATGTTAGCACCATTATTGGATCCTTAGCCTGGGAATTTCTACCCTCTATATATAATATGCCTTTTGCTATATCAGGCTTTGAAGCGATTGACATTTTAAAGGGCTTAGAAAGCCTGCTTAAACAATGTATTGATAAAAAGCCCCAGGTTATTAATACCTATTCCAGAAGTGTAAAACCCGAAGGTAATACTCGGGCAATTAACACCATGTTTGAAGTTTTTTACGAAGATGTAGCTCACTGGCGTGGTTTAGGCGCTATTCCAAACAGTGGGTTAAGTATTAAGAGTTCCTACAGGGAATTTGATGCAAAGCACCAATTTGATATCGAAATTCCAGATTCTAAAGTTTTATACTCCTATGGTTGCCAGTGCCACGAAGTTATCCGGGGTTTAATTGAACCACCAGAATGTCGCTACTATAAAAATATATGCACCCCTGACAATCCCTTAGGTGCTTGTATGGTTTCATCTGAAGGCGCTTGCTCTGCCTATTATCTTTACTCTTATGAATAATCAGGATACGATTCTGTTAGCTCACGGAAGTGGAGGAAAACTGAGTCATGCCCTTGTAAAAAACGTCTTCCTGAAGTACTTTACCGAGCCTCAACTACTAAATAATGAAGATGCCAGTATTATCCCCGATTTACCAGCTGGTAAATTATGTTTCTCCACTGATAGTTATGTGGTTAACCCGATATTTTTCCCGGGTGGTGATATAGGTAAGTTAGCAGTATGCGGGACGGTTAATGACCTTTCTATGAGGGGAGCCCTGCCACTTTATCTGAGTGTAGGCTTTATTATTGAAGAGGGCTTTCTAATTGAAGATTTAGAAACCATTGCCCGCTCTATGTTTCAATATGCTAAGAAAACAGGTGTGAAAATTATTACGGGAGATACTAAGGTGGTTGAAAAAGGAGCTGCTGATAAAATATTTATCAACACCTCCGGTATTGGAATTATTCCGCAAGGTAGATTTGTTTCCACCACTAACGCTAAAGTAGGGGATTTGATAATAATAAATGGAACAATAGGGGACCACGGGATAGCTATCCTCAGCCAGAGGGAAGGGATGAAGTTTTCTTCAGCTATACAAAGTGACTGCGCTCCCTTAAATATAATTATTGAATCACTATTCAAAATATCTTCTAATATCCATGTTTTAAGAGATCCTACCAGGGGAGGTTTAGGAACTTCCCTTAATGAAGTTGCCTTAGCTTCTAATCTAGGTATCGAAATATTTGAAGATTCAATTCCCATAAATAGTGCAGTTATTAACGCCTGTGAAATGTTAGGCCTTGAACCGCTTTATCTGGCAAATGAAGGAAAATTTATAACTTTTGTTTCAGAAGAGGACGCTGAAAAAATATTAACTGAGATGAAGAAAAATGAGTTAGGT
>QLUP01000043.1 GCA_018725485.1 Candidatus Lithacetigena glycinireducens
AGAACATACCATTGTAAAATGCTTATATATATGTTAAAATCTATTATAGTTTTTATTTTTATTAACGGAGGATAAACTACTTTTATGCTCGACACTTCGTATACCGCCAGCGATATTTTAGTGCTTGAAGGTTTGGAAGGAGTGAGAAAAAGACCAGCTATGTATATAGGTACCACCGGACCAGCTGGTCTAAATCATTTAATACTGGAAGTAATAGATAATTCCATAGATGAAGCCATGGCTGGTTTCTGTAAAGAAATCAAGGTATTCATTAATAAAGGTAATACTGTGGAAGTTATTGATGATGGCAGAGGGATTCCAGTAGATATTCATCAACAGTTGGGTATATCTGCACTGGAAGTGGTTATGACCAAGCTTCATGCCGGGGGAAAGTTTAATGGCAAGGTTTACCGGGTTTCTGGTGGTTTGCATGGGGTGGGCGTGTCGGTGGTAAATGCCCTTTCGGACTGGTTAGTTGTTGAGGTAAAAAGAGATGGTCACATTTACCGTCAGAGATACGAAAGAGGGATACCGGTAACTCCTGTAGAAATTGTAGATACCTCTCTTTTTCGGGGTACAAAAATAAGGTTTAAACCGGACCCTTTAATATTTGAAAAAACCGAATTTGATTATAACCTCATCAGAGATAGAATTGAAGAGCTGGCTTACCTTAATAAGGGGCTAATGATTACCCTGGAAGATAGAAGGGTAAAAAAAGAGGAGACTTTTCTTTTTGAAGGGGGTATTAGCTCTTTTATCACCACCCTGATAAACGAAGGTAACCAATCACTACAAGACGAACCTTTGTATATACTGAAACAGGAAGATGGGGTTATTATAGAATCAGCTTTAATATATACTGAAAATACCGAAGGAAGAATACTCAGTTTTGCTAACTCTATAAATACTCAAGAGGGAGGAACCCACCTTATAGGGTTTAGAGGGGGGCTTTTAAAAGCTATTACTGCTTATGCTAAATCTCAGAAGATAGTTACCGAGGAGCCTATTTCTTCTGAAGATGTTAGGGAAGGATTATACGCGGTGATATCCATTCGCCTACCAGATCCTGAATTTGAAGGGCAAACTAAAACTAAACTCGGTAATGTAAAAATCCGGGGGATTGTGGAAAAAGTCATTTATGAGGATGTGCTTACCTATTTTGAGAGAAACCCCGAGTCAGCCCGAAAAATAATAGACCGAGTTTTGCTTTCTTACAAATCCCGCCAAGCAGCTAAAAAAGCCCGGGAGCTTACCAGGAAAAAGGTTCAACTGGAATCAAGCCAATTACCGGGAAAACTGGCTGAATGCAGTGAGAAAGACCCTAAACTCCGAGAAATATTTATTGTGGAAGGAGAGTCAGCGGGTGGCTCTGCGAAACAAGCCAGGGACAGGTTGTTCCAGGCAATTTTACCCCTTAAAGGAAAAATCCTTAATGTGGAAAAAACTAACCTTAACAAAGTTATAGATAACAGCGAGATTCAATCAATCATAGGGTCCTTAGGCGTGGGTATGGGAGAGAGGTTAAACCTTAATGGTTTACGATACCATAAGGTAGTTATAATGACTGATGCTGATGTTGATGGGTCTCACATCCGAACCCTTATACTGACACTTTTTTATCGTTATTTCCGTGAACTGATTGATGCTGGTTATGTTTATATTGCTCAGCCACCTTTATACAAGGTGTCCAGAGGTAAACAGGTTAATTATTTTTATAGCGATGCTGAACTGGCAGAGTATTCCGAAAAATACGATGGACACTTTGAAATACAGAGGTTTAAAGGTTTGGGAGAAATGAGCGCAGACGAGCTCTGGATAACTACTATGGATCCCGAAAAAAGAACTTTATTAAAAGTAAAAATTGAAGATGCAGAAAGAGCGGCAGAAATTTTAAGTATTTGTATGGGTGAGAAAGTGGAGCCACGGAGGGATTTTATTGAAAAAAACGCCTTCCGGGTTAGAAATCTTGATGTTTAAGGGAGAACAAAGTGGCTAAAAATTTACTTAACATTTCTTTAGAACAGGAAGTAGAGGCATCTTATCTTGATTACGCCATGAGCGTCATTGTGGGGAGAGCTTTGCCAGATGTTCGTGATGGTTTAAAACCGGTGCAGAGAAGAATACTTCATGCCATGAATGAGCTGGGAAATGACCCTGATAAACCCTACAAAAAAAGTGCCCGTATAGTTGGAGAAGTATTAGGTAAATACCACCCTCACGGGGACACAGCAGTTTATGATTCTTTGACCAGAATGGCGCAACCTTTTTCTTATAGACAGCCTCTTATTGATGGGCATGGCAACTTTGGCTCTATTGATGGAGATACACCTGCAGCCATGAGATATACCGAAGTGCGGATGTCCTGGGCAGCTATGGAGATGCTGAAAGATTTAAATTTTGATACCGTTGAATTTATTCCTAACTTCGATGGAACTTTGAAAGAACCCACAGTTTTACCCTGCAGATTACCCAATCTACTGATTAATGGGGCTTCCGGGATAGCCGTAGGTATGGCCACTTCCATTCCTCCTCACAATCTCGGCGAAGTAATTAAGGCTTGCTTAGCTCTACTGGACAACGATGACCTGTCCATAGATGAGTTGATGAACTATATTAAAGGACCCGATTTTCCTACCGGGGGGATAGTACTTGATAAAAATAGAATACTGGAATCCTATAAAACTGGCCGTGGGATTTTAACGGTACAAGGCAAAGTAACTGAGGAAAAGCATAAAGATAAAACGAGTTTAATAGTTAATGAAATACCTTATATGGTCAATAAATCTCAACTGGTGGCAAAAATTGCTGACCTGATAAAAGATAAAAAGTTAAGCGGGGCCACCGAGGTAAGAGATGAGTCCGACAAAAGAGGTATTCGGGTGGTAGTTGAACTTAAAAAAGATGCTAACTTTCAACTTCTAACCAGGCAACTTTATAAATATACTCAACTACAAACCTCATTTAGTATAAATTTGTTGGCAATTGTGCATGTAGCTCCCAGATTACTGAACATCAAAGATTTGCTAATATACTTTTTGAACCATAGAAACGAAGTGGTTATCAGAAGATCTCAATTTGAATTAAAAAAACTCAGTCTTAAAAAACACCTTCTGGATGGAGTTTTAATGGCTTTGAGTAATCTGGATGAAGTTATTGAGATAATTAAGAGTTCATCTACACCCGAAGAAGCCAGAAATCGACTTATAAATAGATTTGCTCTATCTAGAGAACAGGCCGAAGCAATTCTGGATATTAAACTGGAAAGATTAACCCGCCTGGAAAGCGATAAACTTATTAATGAAATTAAGGGGATAGAAGAAAGGATTGATTATCTTAACCAGCTCCTGGCTAACCCGGAGATGGTGAAAAATGAAATCAGGAAGGAACTTATAGAACTTGACAAAAAATTCACTACTCCCAGGCTGTCGGTGATTCAAAACTACCACGAAGAAGTGCAGGATATTGATTTGATACCTGACGAACCGCTCATTATTTACCTGACTGAAAATGGTTATTTAAAAGAATTACTATTAACCAATCGCCCAAGTTCATCTCTGGGGAGCGCTGAAGAAGATTTAATTGAGGGCAGATATATACTGACAACAATGAAATCACCTGTTTTCTTATTTACCAATAAGGGAAAAGGGTATAAGCTATTTCCCTACCATCTACCCGAAGTAGTTAAGGGGAATCGAGGGTTGAATTTACAAGGATTGCTGGAATTAGATGCTGAGGAAAAAGTAGTCGCTTTAGCAACTATCTCCAGTGAAAAAGTATTGCTTATGACCTTAAAAGGAAGACTCAAAGCAGTGAAATCGTCCTCATTAAACAGTTTGAGCAAGAGGGGAACCAGGGTTATGAACATATTACCCGGAGATGAGTTTGCTTATGCTCGAGAAATCAACTCCACCGATGAAGTGATTGTATATTCAAATGAAGGTAAAGCCAATCGTTTCCCGGGTATCAAGGTGCCGGTTAAGGGATTGAAAGCCCAGGGTGTTTTGGGGATGAGAACTGAGAAAATATTAGGTATGACAGTTTTAAAGCCCGATGAGTATATACTCACCCTTACCAATAAAGGTTATATGAAATTAGTAGATAGAGAAGAAATTCCCAGCAGGGGAGTACGCAGTAAAGGGTTGATGCTCCAGAAACCCTCAAGCAGAACTGGGTCCTTAATAGGGGTTTATGGAATACTTAAAAGTGGACTGGATTTTAACCTTTATACAAAGAGCGGTAAATGCGTTAAATCTAACACCAGCATGTTTAAACTTTTAAAACGAACCCATAAAGGGACCAAGCCCGGTAGCGATAAAATAAAGATTTCTGCGGTTTCTTATATAGTACTTAAGAAGTGGAAATGCCTTTTAGATACCTTGAACATACTGCCGACATAGGGATAGAAGCCTGGGGCGAAAGTAAGGAACAAGCTATAGAAGAGATATGCCTGGCTTTGGCAAACCTTATATATGATACCGAGGAAGTAAAAACCCGGGAATTCAGGGAAATAATAGTAGATTCCAGGACCAATGCTGGTAAAATAGTAGACCTGTTAAGTAAAATATTATATTTAATTGATGGCGAGGATTTTCTCATCCGGGAAGTAAAAGTAGATAGCTTTAAGCCACTAATAGTGATAGTTGGGGGAGAACCATTGAACCCCTCGCTACATAAAATGAAAGGCATAGTCAAAGCTGTTACTCACTATGAAGCATCTTTCAGGAAAAAAGGAAATACTTACAGGGCAAGGGTTTATCTGGATATTTAGGAGGTGAACTATGAATAAGTGGAAAGGTTCATCCAGGCGGATTGATGATTATAGAATTATTATTCCACCAGAATATAAACCGGGTATGAAAGTACCGGGGATTATATATGTTGATGAAGGGTTATGGGAAACCACCAGGGAAGAGCAAGCCCCTGAACAGGTGGCTAATGTAGCCACTCTCCCAGGACTATTGAAATATTCCTTAGCCATGCCTGATATACATTGGGGCTATGGTTTCCCTATCGGTGGCGTTGCTGCTTTCGAAACTGCTGATGGCATCATCACCCCGGGTGGTATTGGTTACGATATAAACTGCGGCGTTCGGTTATTAAGAACTGATCTCACCCTCGATGAGGTAAAAAACAAAATCGAATTGTTGCTGGAGACAATGTTTAGAAATGTGCCTTCCGGACTTGGTTCCAAGGGAAAAGTAAAGGTCAACCAGAACGAACTCGATTCAGTTCTAACCAAAGGCGCACGCTTTGCCGTGGAAAGAGGCTATGGAACTAAAGAAGACCTGGTTTTCACTGAAGAAAATGGTGAAATGAAAGGAGCTGACCCACAGGCAGTTAGCCTGGAGGCTAAAAGAAGGGGTTTTCCCCAGCTCGGCTCACTGGGATCAGGAAACCACTTTCTGGAGATTCAGGTCGTTGATACTATTTATGATGAAAAAACAGCTGATGCTTTTGGTTTAAAAGAAGGTCAAATAACCTTTCTTATACATAGCGGCTCCCGTGGGTTAGGACACCAGGTAGCTACCGATTATATTAAGATTATGGAAAGAGCTTCTCAGAAATACCAGATTAAGTTAGTTGATAGACAGTTAGCCTGCACCCCCCTTAATTCTGAAGAAGGAAAAAAATATTTTTCGGCTATGGTGGGGGCTGCCAATTATGCCTGGGCAAACCGTCAGATGATAACTCACTGGGTCAGGGAATCTTTTGAAGAAGTGTTCAAGTCTTCCTGGGAAAAACTTGGATTAAAACAGGTGTATGATGTAGCGCATAATATTGCTAAGATAGAAAAACATATTGTTGATGGGGTAGAGAAAGAGCTTATAGTTCATCGAAAAGGAGCTACCCGAGCATTCCCGGTAGGAAGACCTGAAATCCCTGATTTTTATAAAAATGTAGGCCAACCTGTTCTTATACCCGGTGATATGGGAAGATATTCCTATGTGCTGGTGGGAACTCAGAAAGGGTTGGAGGAAACCTGGGGTTCTACCTGTCATGGTGCGGGTAGAGTGATGTCTCGTACAGCAACTAAGAAAGGATTCAGTGTGCAAGAATTGATAGAATCTTTGAAAAAGAAGGGCATATTAGTAAAAGCGGAAAGTAAAGAAACCCTGGTTGAAGAAGCTCCAGAAGCCTATAAAGATGTGAGTGAGGTAGTAAATGTAGTCCACGGAGCAGGCATTTCTCGCAAAGTATGCCGGATGAAACCTTTAGGGGTTACTAAAGGCTAAAAGGACTAACTTAAATGAGAAAATTAAATAGATGCAAGAATAGAATAAAGGTAGGTGACTTACTATGGGAGAAATAACTATTGAGTTTTTGAAAGCTAATCCTGTAGCGGAGCAGGAGGTAGAATTAGTAGAAAGAAAAGGCGTGGGTCATCCCGACCATATAGTTGACGCCATAATGGATAGAATATCACAACGATTATCCCAGTATTACCGCTCCAGGTTTGGCAGGGTTCTACATCATAATATAGATAAAGCACTGTTAGTGGCCGGAGGCGCAGAGACCAGGTTCGGAGGCGGGGAAGTTACCTCACCAATGTTATTTGTTTTTGGTGATAGGGCAACCACCGAATATGCAGGAGAAAAAATACCGGTGGCTGAATTTGCCATTGATTCTGCTAAAAAGTGGTTTAAGGAAGAACTAAGGTTTGTTGATCCTGATTGTCATGTTACCTATCAGGTGGAGATAAAACCAGCTTCTATAGAACTATCGTCAATATTTGACAGCTCCGCTGAAATACTGAAAGCTAATGATACCTCGGCGGCAGTCGGTTATGCGCCTTTATCCCCTACGGAAAAGCTTGTGTTAGAGACCGAAAGGTTTTTGAATTCCAAGCAGTTTAAGGTAGAACATCCTGAAGTTGGTGAAGATATTAAGGTAATGGGTTTTCGAAACAAAAACCAATTATCCCTTACTGTAGCTATTGCTTTTGTGGATAAATATATTGCCTCAGAAAAAGAATATTTCTATAAAAAGGAAAAAATTGTTTCTCTGCTTCATGATAAGTTTGGTTCATCTTCAAATTTTAAAAACATCCGTTTTGATATTAACACTCTTGATAGAAAGGGTCTGGGCCTGTCAGGTGTGTATACTTCAGTTACCGGTACTTCCGCAGAAAATGGCGATTCCGGTCAGGTAGGAAGGGGTAACAGGGTTAACGGATTAATATCGCTTAATAGACCGATGGGAACGGAAGCGGCAGCGGGTAAGAACCCGGTCTCACATGTCGGTAAAATTTACAATTTCCTAAGCCATGAAATCGCTGAAAATATCGTTAATGAGGTTCAGGGTATCAAAGAGGTGTATGTCTGGCTATGCAGTCAGATTAGCAAACCAGTTGATGAGCCCATGATTACCGCTGTTCAGATTATTCCACAACCAGGTATTGATAGTGAGAAGGTTAGAAAATTAGCCCGAGAAACAACCCAAAAAGGCTTGGAAAGTATCCCGGATTTAATAGAAGAACTTATTGAGGGAAAGCGCTCAGCCTGCTAAAGCTTATAAATCTCGCATAAGGTTATAAAAAACTTTTATCTCGTTTAAAAGGTTAGAAACCTGAGAATTTTCATTTGCCTGATGGGCCGTGTGGTTGGTAATTGCCCAAACGGCAACTTCAAAACCGGCTTTTCTGAGTATAGCAGCGCAGGTTCCACCACCAATGCCCCCGACTTTTAAACCCTGTGGGTTTAGAGATTCTGCGATAGACTTCATAAGTTTCCTAACAACTGGTGACTCAGGGTCGGTAGGTGGAGGGGCTTCTTCCATTTGCACAGTAGAGATGTTTATCTCCGCACCATTTTCCAGGGTGAAGTTCCTGGCAAAGCTATTAAGAAAGTTTAAAACCTCACTTAAATTGTATTCAGGTAAAACCCGGCAGTCAAAATAGGTAACATCCTTACCAGGAAGGGTATTTATGTTATCAACATTATTATCTTTCCTCGTTGGTTCAAAGGTGCTGGTAGCAGGTTCAAACAGGTGATTGG
>QLUP01000044.1 GCA_018725485.1 Candidatus Lithacetigena glycinireducens
TTCCTGGCAATAATAATAGAGTTAAAATTGTTTTCTGGAAAAAAGCTTCGCAGTTATTTTGCTATCCAGCAAGACTGATAAACAGGTAAAAATATTTGGCTAAGTCAATAAAATACTCATATTTCTATACTCATTCTTTTAAGTATTGACAAAAGTATATAATTAAGTAATAACTTAAATATTCGGAATGTTTAATGAGTGAGTTAGCAATTATATTAAAAACCATAGCTGATGAAACGAGGTTTCAAATCCTGAATCTTTTACTAACCAAGGACTTTTGCGTAGGGGCTTTAGCTAAACAACTTGGTTTATCTGAGGCTGCTGTATCACAACATCTACAGATATTGAGAAAGGCTGGCATAGTAACCGGAGAAAAAAGAGGATACTATACACATTATGGTGTGAATAGAGAGATACTTAAGAAAACTGGGGAAAAAATGATAGAACTATCCTCTCAAAATCATCAATGCCACAATAATTGTCCGAAATCCTCATTAGAGGAACATAAATCTTAAAAAAGGAGGGTTTAAAAAATGTGTGAAAACAAGTGTCCGAAACCTGAATTAAGGCCCAAAGACGGTAAGTGTAGCGAAGAACAGATTAAAGAGTGTCACCCAGAAGAAAAAACTCACCCCTGCAAATAATAATTTATTATTTTAAGATGAGATTGCCGCGTCGCCATTACAGGCTCCTCGCAAGGAGAATTTCAATTGTCGCTCTGGACTCCGATCCAGAGTCTCGTTTTTTAAGGCACAAGGAAAAGCGGAGACCCTGAAGCAAGTTCAGGGTGACAAATTATTGGCCAGGGATGATAGAAGGGGGAAAAGATGAGATTGCCACAGGGCTTCACCCTTCGCAATGACCTTTAGAGGATTAGTTTTCCACGACTTCTTTCAGAAGTTTCGCAAAGACAATGGGAGATTAAAAGAAGTGTGGGATTCTTTCTTTAAGGTACTCACCTTGACAAAATAGTGTTATTTATGAGAAAATTACCTACCGACGCGGGGTGGAGCAGCACGGTAGCTCGCCGGGCTCATAACCCGGAGGTCGAAGGTTCAAATCCTTCCCCCGCTACCAGTTTTTTATTTTTGCGCAGGGCGGTGTAGCTCAGTTGGTTAGAGCATACGGCTCATACCCGTAGTGTCCAGGGTTCGAATCCCTGCGCCGCCACCAAAATCAATGAATCTTCAGCAACGATTTAAGAAAATTATCTCATCGCTAAATATCCTTCATCCAGAAACCCAGTTGATTATAGGGCTTTCTGGGGGAGTTGATTCTATGGTTCTAACTCATTTATTATTATCAGCACAACCTGATTTTGGCTATGGCTTAACAGCCTTTCACCTTCATCACGGGATGAGGATAGATGCCGACAGCGATGTGCAGTTCCTGAAAAAAACAATGAATGAGTGGAAAATTCCTTTACAGGTTGAATATGCTTCGGTTCCTGAATATGCGAGAGAAAATAGAATATCTATTGAAGAAGCCGGGAGAATTCTTAGATATCAGGGATTAAGGCTTATTAAAGAACAATACAAACAGGCTTATATAGTTACCGGTCATAACGCAGATGACCTGGCGGAAACCGTGTTTTACAGGCTTTTAACCGGGGTGGGAATAAGAGGCCTGGAACCAATGAAAATATTAGATGGCGACTTATTAAGACCGATTCTACCATTTTACCGAAATGAAATTGAACAGTATGCACATCAAGAAAATATTAACTTTATGGTTGATAGTACAAATTTTGACCTCAAATATAAACGGAATTATATCAGACACAAACTTTTTCCAGAATTAGCCAAACTCAATTCAGGCTTCAAAGAGCACCTTGTTAATTTAACCAGGGATACTTCAGAGGTAGATGAATATTTGCAGAGAAAGGTTATTGAGGTTATCTCCTCAGTTATTGAAGAAAAAGAAAACCACTTTATCATTCAACTTGAATATTTCAACCCCTTACCTTCAGTTATTAAAAAAAGGGTTCTGATGCATCTTTTTGAAAGAAAAAATGAAATGGTTAACCGTAAAATGCTGGAAAGGATAATAACCTTAGCCGGCAAACCCAGGGATGGTCAGGTCAATCTGTTTAAAGATTTTATAGCGAAGAAAAGTGGAAAATATTTATATTTATTTTTAACCAAACCGGTTCGGCCCATCAGTAAGGAAGATGGTCTTTGTTATGAACTTACTGTACCAGGCAAATTAATTATCCCGGAAACCGGGCAAATATTGACTACCGAATATAGCATTAAACCTGTTAAAGAAAATTCCCACGAATTATTTTTACCAGCAGGTTCATTCTGCCTGCCCTTAATGGTTAGAAGCAGACAGAAAGGTGATAGTATAAGGCTTAGCAGGTTAAAAGGTAAAAGCAGGAAAATACAGGATATATTTGTAGATAATAAAATAGAAAGCAGTCAAAGGGATTGGCAACTTCTGGTTACCGATACCGAAAAAATACTATGGGTAATAGGATTGGAGAAACCTTTTATAGAGAGTGAAGGTCAGGACTCGGGCATAATTATCACCTGCGATAGATTATAATTAATATGCTTATTATGTTATATTTTGGGGTATTATGTTAAAGTATAAACAAAAGAAAGGAAATTGTAATGGACGGTAAAATATCCAATAACCAAATAAAAAAAGTATTAATCAGCGAAGAGCAGATTCAAAAAAAAGTATCTGAATTAGCGGCTGAAATTAACCGTGATTATGCTGGAAAGATAATACACTTAGTATCTATTTTAAAAGGTGCTACCATTTTTGCTTCTGACCTGATGAGGAAGATAGAGATACCGGTAACTATAGATTTTATCAGCGTTTCCAGCTATGGAAATACCACCGAGTCTTCGGGAGTGGTAAGGATTATTAAAGACCTTGACCATTCTATTGAAGGACGGGATGTTTTATTAGTAGAAGACATAGTAGATACCGGTTTAACTCTAAAGTACATCCAGGGAATTCTTTTAGCACGTAAACCGCAAAGCTTAAAAACCTGTGTATTTCTGGATAAATTTGAAAGACGCAAGGTGGACCTGAAGGTAGATTATACCGGGTTTATCATCCCTAATGAGTTTGTAGTGGGCTATGGATTGGACTTTGCTGAGAAATACAGAAATCTATCTTTCCTGGGAATCCTCAATGAAGACCAATATACTTAAGGAGTATAAAATATTATGAAATCAAGTAGATATATTCTCATTGCCCTTTTAGCGGGGCTGTTGATCTGGAATTTTTATTCTCTACTTCAACAAACAAAGTCCACAGTTATATCTTACTCTAAATTTCAGGAACTGCTTAAAGAAGAGAAGGTAGATAGTTTAACAATTGATGGAACTGTCCTCAAAGTGGTGTTAAAGGATAAAAAGATTAATCAGGTTCATGTACCCTGGCTGGATGCTTCGGTAGTTGAAGAAATCAGGTCTTATGGAGTGGAAATAACCGCTTCTCCTCCCCGGGTAGACTGGCTAAGCACTTTTTTCTTTAATGTACTTCCGGTGATAGCTATATTAGCACTGGTTTTTATATTCATAAGACAATTTCAGGGAGCTAACTCACAGGCTTTTACTTTTGGTAGAAGCAAGGCTAAACTGTTTATGGATAACAGGCCCAGGGTGACTTTCAAGGATGCTGCCGGGGTGGACGAAGTTAAAGTTGAATTGCAGGAAGTTATAGAGTTTTTGAAAGATCCTCGTAAATTTCAGGCATTAGGAGCTAAGATACCTAAAGGCGTACTGCTTATTGGTCCTCCTGGTTGTGGTAAAACCCTTCTGGCTCGAGCTATCGCTGGTGAAGCAAATGTGGCTTTTTTCTCAGTGAGTGGCTCCGAGTTTGTAGAAATGTTTGTAGGGGTTGGTGCTTCCAGAGTAAGAGATCTATTTATTCAGGCTAAGAAATATGCACCTTGCATAATTTTTATAGATGAGATTGACGCTGTGGGTCGTCAAAGAGGTGCAGGGATTGGTGGGGGTCATGATGAAAGAGAGCAAACCCTGAACCAGCTTTTAGTGGAAATGGATGGGTTTGACCCCTACATCGGGGTAATCGTGGTAGCTGCTACCAACCGTCCCGACATTCTGGATCCAGCTCTTTCGAGACCCGGAAGGTTTGATAGGAGAGTGCTGGTTGATTTACCGGGTGTTAAGGGTAGGGCAGAAATCCTGAAAGTGCACAGTAAAGGAAAGCCTTTTGCTGAAGATGTCAATCTGGAAATGGTGGCTAAAAGGACTCCAGGTTTTACTGGTGCAGACCTGGGAAACCTGTTAAATGAAGCAGCCCTATTAGCAGCCCGACGGGGTAAGAAGCTAATTAATTCCAGCGAATTAGAAGAAGCGATAGAAAGGGTAATTGCTGGACCACAAAAGAGCAGGGTGGTAAGCGATAGAGAAAAAGTAATTATTTCTGTCCATGAAGTCGGTCATGCTATGGTGTTAAAATATTTACCCAATTCTGACCCGGTTCATCGTATTTCAGTTATTTCCAGGGGTAGATCTCTGGGATATACACTCCCCGTTCCACAGGAAGATAGATATTTGATGAGCCGTAATCAGTTAATTTCCAAGATTGGTGGACTTCTGGGTGGAAGGGTAGCCGAAGAAGAAGTGTTGGGCGAAATCACCACCGGTGCTGAAAACGACCTGGAGCAAGCTACCGAAATAGCCCGCCGTATGGTAGTGGAGTTTGGAATGAGCAAGAAGTTAGGGCCTATTAACTACGCAGAAAAAGATGGCATGGTGTTCCTGGGAAGGGATCTGGTTAAAGAGAGAGTTATGAGCCAGGAAGTAGCTTCCACCATAGATGGAGAAATTCGGGCTATCATTGATGAATGCTACCAGAGTGTGCAAAAAATAATTAGTGAAAGAAAGGAATTGATAGTAGAAATTGCCCAGGTCTTGCGAGAAAAGGAAGTCCTGAATGGGGAAGAGTTTGACGAACTTATTAATAACTATAAGGTAGAAAATTAATAGAGCAAAACAGGGAGAAATCATAGGTGGGACAGGATAATTTGCTTCTTAATGGTGGAGACATCGAAATAAAAGATGTCATTGAGGTTGCTTTTAGAGGGAAGAGGGTTGAACCCTCTTCTAATTTATTAGATAAGCTTGATGAAGGCTTTGAGCAATTAAAAAAAATAGTATCCTCTGGAGAAAAGATTTATGGTCTGACTACAGGTTTTGGTTCATTAGCCGAAAAGTCGGTGAGCAGTGAAAATGCTTCATATTTACAGAAGAGCCTTCTACTAAGTCATGCTCAGGGTGTTGGAGAACCATTACCCCGGGAAGTAGTGAGGGCCATGTTGCTTTTACGAGCTCAAACCCTTACCAGAAACTTTTCCGGGATTAGAGGAATGCTGGTTACCTATCTAACAACTTTTTTGAATAATGATTACCACCCGGTTATTCCTTCTCAGGGTTCGGTGGGTGCTTCCGGGGATTTGATACCCCTGGCACACCTGGCACTACCATTAATCGGCAGGGGAAAGGTGGAGCATAATAATCAAATTATAGACGGTCAAAAAGCACTTCAAGAACTAAACCTTTTACCCTATTCACTGGAACTCAGGGAAGGGCTGGCTTTAATCAACGGAACCCAGGCCATGCTTTCACTCCTGATATATGCTCTTTACCATGGCAATAAACTTCTTAATCTTTATAACCTATCTTCCTCTTTGAGCATGGAAGCTCTGCGCTCATCAACCTCATTCTTAAATGATTATGTATTTAAAGTCAGGCCACACCCGGGAATTGGCAGGGTAATTGCAGGAATTAAAGAACACCTTGAGGGAAGCCATCTGGTAAATCCCCAGCCTCCTCATCGGGTGCAGGAAGCTTATTCCCTGAGGTGTGTTCCCCAGGTTCACGGAACTATTGAAACAGCCCTTTCTTTTGCTGAGAATCTTGCCGGGGTGGAGATAAATGCTGTAACAGATAATCCTCTTATTACGCCGGAAAACTTAATCGTGAGTCAGGGTAATTTTCACGGAGCCCCACTTGCCTGGATGCTTGATTCTTTAGCTATTGCCTTAGCACCCCTCGGTACCATGTCAGAAAGGAGGGTGTACAAACTTTTAAGTGGTAGTTATGAAAAAAGCCTGCCCTCCTATCTTTCCCTTAAACCTGGGATACAGTCAGGCTTAATGATACTTCAATACCAATCTGCTTCCCTGGTTAATTATAATAAGATATTAGCCCACCCAGCCTCGGTGGATACTATTCCCACTGCTCAAGGGCAGGAAGACCATGTAAGCATGGGAATGAATGCCGGTCTAAAGTTGATGAAAATCATAGATAACCTTTATTACCTGCTGGTGATAGAGCTGATAACCGCTAACAGGGCTTTGCGGTTAGAGGGTTTAAACAGGGCTGGAAAGGGAGCTAAATGGTTTGAGGAAAGTTATGGTCCTCAAATTCCAGAATCTTATGAGGACCAATCCCTAACCGAAGAAATGGAAAGTCTTAAAAAAAGATTGTTTGAAACCGATTTAATTTAAGAACTTATTTATAAAAATAATTCAGAAAGCTTTTTTTCAGGGTTTTTAACCACATCAAAAACCGGTATATCAACAGACGCAGAAATTTTTTCCATTAACGATTCTGGGGATAAGTACCGGGGTAGGAATTTACCACCTTCATAATAGGGATAAAAAGGATTAAGGGTAAAAGCAATTAGCTGTGGGGCTTGATAGAAACATACCCTAACCTTTGCTTTAGAGAAAGCTTCTTTCCAGTAGATAGCACTATTAGTTGCCAGAAGTACAAAGGGGTTTTTAAGCCAGAATATAGCTTCTTTGTCAAAATAGGGGTTTATTTTTTCAAATATGGAGGAGGAAACTACGCCGGGAACAAATAATTCTTTGATTTTACCTTTAATCTCTTTTACTATTTTATCCAGGGTGTTAATGGTAAACAAAGAAGTGAAAGGATAGGTTTTTACACCTTCTTCGTCCTTAAAATAAAGATGCGGGGATATATTTACTTTAGGAGCAGAAACAAATGTTGGGGAAAATAGGTGTTGCAGAGCTTGAGCGGTCTGGCTTAGATAATCAAGGTTAGTAGAGTAGGAAGCTCCCAGGGCAAGTATAAGTTTAGTAGACACAGAGAGAGGGGCCAGTCGGTTAATAGCTCCGTCAATGAGTGTCAAAGGATTAGGATTTAGTTGAATTGAACCAATTGCTCTTTCCAGGTCTGGTCCCTTATTAGGTCCAGCAAGTAGAAAGTAACCGCTTTCCTTTATTTCTCCCAGTACAATATTGCCGAGAGGGTTGGTTAGGTCAAACTCCTGAATAACATCGTAAGTACCACTATTTTGTGTGTTTAAACCGGTAGAGGTTAATAGGTAATTCCCCTTTTCTAAATGAAAACGTGGCTTGGGTAATCCGGTGATTAAATCAAATGATTCTCCATCATAGCCTATCCCGGTGAGGAGAAAGGCTACACCTTTCTCCTGCAGTTCCGAGATTATTTTTTTAAGTGTGGTGGTTTTACCGGTATTTTTTGCCAAACCACCTACCGCTAAAATGATTGGTTGTTGGTTAGTAAGAAACATAATTTATAGTTTCAACCTGGGGTCAAGGGCATCTCTCAAGCCATTATCCACATAGCTGAAAGCTAACAAGGTTATGAAAATAAAAAATCCGGGGAAAGAAGTAAACCACCAGGGTAACATTACAGAGAAAATTAAAACTACCTGCTCCAGGGACAATTACTAACCCGGATACTTTTCTCATAAACTATCTCCTATTATTTATTGCATTTACTTACATTATCATAATATCACAGTTCTATAATTATCCACCTATTTTTAGAGATATTCAGTGAAGAAAGTAAATTTCGGTATTGTACCGGTTTATAT
>QLUP01000045.1 GCA_018725485.1 Candidatus Lithacetigena glycinireducens
ATCCTTAACCTGTAAAAAGACCCCTAACCATGTCCTGGTAGATTCAGCAAAAAATATATTGTTAACCTCTCAATATGATAAAGTATTAGAAATTGGTTTTTCTTTTAAGGATGCAGGGTTTACTATGGGTGAGTCTTTATTGATGCACTTAAATATACTAATAGAAGGGAGATTGGTTTCCAGAATCCCCAAAACTGGATACCTGTCATTTACTTTGCCTGATGAACATTATTCACAGAGAAACTGGGGGGTTTAAGTGAAAAATCTTATTCTATGCATCCATAATCATCAACCTGTAGGCAATTTCAAAGAAGTATTTCTAAAAGCAATTTACAATTCATATCTACCTTTTTTAGAAGAACTTCTCAATTTCCCTACGGTAAAAGTATCTCTTCATACTTCCGGGTGTCTATACGAATTCATGGAAGACAATAATATAAACGATTACTTTGATATAGTAAAAACATTGCTGAGTAGAAAACAGATAGAAATCATCAGTAGCGGTATTTTTGAGCCACTTCTTTTTTTATTACCTGATAAGGATAAAGTAGAAGCTATTCAGCGAATGAACAGTTATATTCAAAATAAATTTAACTACTCCCCAAAAGGTATCTGGCTTACGGAAAGAGTATGGGAGCCTCATTTAGCTAAATCTATCAAGCAGTCTGGTATTGAATATACCTTAATAGACGATTATGCTTTTAGAAAAGCAGGGCTCACAGAAAATGAGTTATTTTTCTATTATATTACTGAAGAAGAAGGATATACTCTCAAGGTTTTCCCCACTCTTAAAAAATTAAGGTATTTAATTCCTTACCATGAACCTTCAGAAATTATTGATTTTTTAGATACCACACCCGAAGAATCAGCTATTTTCACCTATGGCGATGATGGAGAAAAGTTTGGACTTTGGCCTGGAACCTATGACCATGTTTATAAACAGGGTTGGTTAAAGAAATTTTTAAAAACCCTATCTGAACACCCTGAATACCAGACCCTGCTCTTAGAAGAAGCGGTTACCCTTATTCCTCCTAAAGGTAGGATTTACCTCTCGCCTTCGTCATACGAAGAAATGGAAGAATGGGCACTAAATCCCGAAGACAATCTACGATTCAGGAAGAGAAAAGAAAAAGTTGAGGAAAGTGAAAAATACTCTTTAAGAGGTGGTTTTTTCCGGCACTTTATGGTGAAATACCCCGAAGCGAATAAGATGCATAAAAGGATGCTCTTTGCTGAAAGCAGGCTAAATAAAAAAGATGACACAGCCTATAAGCACTACCTGCGAAGCCAATGTAACTGCGCTTACTGGCATGGTATTTTTGGAGGTCTTTACCTCCCTCACCTTAGAGACGCGATTTACCAGGAATTTATTTTAGCAGATAAGAGTCAGGACAGAACAACCGGTTGGACCGTACAGGATTTTGATAAAGATGGTCAGGATGAGATGATATTCAGTAATGATAGATACATCCTGTTTTTTCATAAATGCGGTGGTAGATTATTGGAATGGGATGACCTACTCTGGAATAAAAACTTAATCAATGTAATATCACGTTATAAAGAAGCTTATCACCTGGAAATGATTCAAGGCAATGTTAATCTTCAGGATGATAACCCTACTAAAACAATTCATGATGGTTTGGTGATAAAAGACCGTTCTATTCTGGATTATTTACAGTTTGACAGTTATACTAAAGAATGCTTTTTAGACCATTTCCTTGATTCAATAGAAAACCTGAAAAACAGTGTTCCCGACCTTTCTCTCTACACCGTTAAAGCATGTGAAGATAATTCCCTTTTATTGGAAAATTCCCAGGGGCTAAAAAAGAGATTTATAATTAATGATTACCAGGTCTCTATCCAATTGGAAGTTCCTGGAATTAGCAATTTTTATGCCTGCGAACTAAATTTATCATTAGGAGAAAATGGTTTTTCAAAAAATCTAAGCGGAACTGAAATTAGCTATAATCAGGATGGGTTATCTTTATTAATAAAAACCGATAAAGTTGAATCTGTTTATTTTGAACCTCTCTATTCTGTTTCTAACTCAGAATCTGGTATAGAAAAAATTTACCAGGGAATGACAATTTATTTAGTCTTCCCCCTGAAAAGAAATACCTTGAATAAAATAAATATTAATTTGGAGGGTTAACGATGGCTGGATTATTTTCTATCGTCTTACATTCCCACCTGCCATTTTGCCTGGGAAAGGGTAAATGGCCCTTTGGCGAAGAATGGCTGTTTGAAATTACTCTGGATACCTATTTGCCTTTATTAAAAGCCTTCCTGGAGCTGAAGGAAGAAAAGATCGATTTTAAAGTCCAGTTTGGTATCACACCAGTGTTAATGGAGCAGTTAAAATCAGTATATTTTCAGGATGAATTCCTCAAGTACTTGGATTCTAAAGAAACCCTACTACTGAAAGACCAGGAAAGTTTCCAGGGAAAACCCGAATATTTTAACCTGGCAAACCTCTATCTTGATGAACTTCTATATTATAAAAAATTATTCCTGCAAATAAATGGCGACCTGGTAAAAGCATTCTCCCAACTACAAAAAGAGGGTTATCTGGAAATCTTAACCTCTGCAGCCACACACGGATACCTCCCTTTATTTAACAACAATTTATCTATAATTTCACAAATTATGACCGGTTGTGAGGTCTATGAAAAACATACCGGTCAAAAACCAATTGGTTTCTGGCTTCCCGAATGCAGTTATAAACCTGGACTGGAAAAAATTATTTCTGAATTAGGGTTGAATTATTTTATTGCTGATTCCCACGCGCTAACCGAAGAGGGAACTGCTTTAACTACCCGTTTGTACGGAATCCATAAATATAAAGAACCCTCAAAATACTCCACCTACTATAGTTACGATATAGGTAGCAATCTGACCACCTTTCTCAGAAACCCTTCCACCAGTGAACTTGTCTGGTCCAGAGACTTAGGATATCCTGGTGATGGAGCTTACCGTGAATTCCACAAGAAATACGAAATTTCAGGTTTTCCTTACTGGAAAATCACTGCTAAAGATACTCCCTTAGATAAAAAAGAATTATATTCTATTGAAGACGCCAGAGATAAAACTAAGAGTCATGCTTCTCATTTTGTTTCTATGTTAAGGTCTTTAAACAGTAATTTTAAAAGGGTGAATAAAAGTGATGGTATCATCCTTTCTGCTTTTGACACCGAACTTTTCGGACACTGGTGGAATGAAGGAGTAGAATGGTTAAAAGAAGTACTTAAAATCGTTAGTAAAGAACCAGGTATGGCGATGGCTCACCCTTCGGAAATGATCAAAAATAGTTTTAATATAAAAGCAGGCAATTTAAAAGAAAGTTCCTGGGGTATGGGAGGATTCCACTATACCTGGTATAATTCAGAAACTATGTGGATCTGGGATATGATTCATGAAGATGAAAAAGAGTTGGAAAACATTTTACCTTCTCTTCAGGGTCTGGAAGGAGAATTACTTATCAGAGAGTTCCTATTAGAAACCAGTTCCGATTGGCCTTTCCTGATTACTACTTCTCAAGCTAAGGAGTATGGTAAGAAAAGGTTTATGGAGCATAGAAACAAGTTTAGAAACATTCTTTTAAATATCAAATCTGGAAGCGTAGTTCCCGATATTAATAAATTAGACAAAGATGATTTTATATTTAAAAATATTAACCTGGAAGGATTAAAAAACTATTATGCAAGAACTTAGAAAAGATCCAGTAATAGGTAGATGGGTAATTATTTCAACAGAAAGAGCCTTAAGGCCGCAAGACTATAAATTTGATAAAGAAGAAAGTGCTACGGACAAGACGCACTGCCCTTTTGAACCCGGCAATGAAAAAATGACCCCTCCCGAAATACTTTCTTACAGGTTGCCAACTACTAATAAAAATGAGCCTGGATGGTGGTTAAGAGTAGTTCCTAACAAATTTCCAGCATTAAGGGTTGAAGGCAGTCTTGATAAAAAAGGTATTGGGATGTACGACCTGATGAATGGAGTTGGTGCTCATGAAATTGTTATTGAATCACCAAACCATTCTGATGAAATTTCTACCATGGAAGAAAAGCAAATAGAAGAAATTATCTGGGCCTGGCGTGATAGGTTGTTAGACCTGTCTAAAGATAAAAGATTTAAATACATCCTGATTTTTAAAAATAAGGGTTCGCAGGCTGGAGCATCTTTAGAGCACCCTCATTCCCAGATAATTGCCTTACCCATTATACCTATCAGGGTTACTCAGGAATTGAATGGTTCAAAACAGTACTACGAGTATAAAGACAGGTGTGTTTTTTGCGATATTGTTCAGCAGGAACTTGATGAGAGAGAACGACTGGTAGAAGAAAACGGGGAATTTATTTCGCTGGTTCCTTTTGCACCTCGCTTTCCTTTTGAAATATGCATCTTAGCAAAAAAACACGAAAGTCATTTCCCCGAAATCACCAGAAGTGGGGTTGTTAGCCTGACTAAGGTTCTTAAAAAAAGCTTGCAAAGGCTAAAAATTGCCCTGAACGACCCTCCATATAATTTATTAATACATACTTCTCCAATCACGGAGCCTCATCTTTCTTACTACCACTGGCACATTGAAATAATGCCCCGTTTAACAAAAGTAGCTGGTTTTGAATGGGGTACCGGGTTTTATATTAACCCTACCAGCCCTGAAGATGCAGCCTCCTTTCTTAGAGAAGTTGAGTTATGAAAATTTACTTTGTTGCCAGTGAAGCTGTCCCTTTCGTTAAAACCGGTGGTCTCGGAGATGTCAGCGGGACACTTCCAATGCACTTAAGAAATATCGGTTTAGATGTAGATTTGGTTCTTCCCTTATATAAACAGATAAAAGAAGGTAATTACCCTCTTGAAAAACTGTTTTCCAGCGAAATAATTTTTGGTGACCACCTACTTCCCTACTCTGTTCATCGTCAGGAAAACACCTTCTTTATTGAACAGGACAGTTTTTATAACCGTGAAGAAATTTACAATACACCTGGCGGGGATTATCCTGATAATAACTTAAGGTTTGCCTTTTTTTCCCGGGTTGCCCTGGAATTAATTTATAAATTGGGTGGAGCAGATGTTATTCATGCCCATGATTGGCAAACTGCCCTGCTTCCAGTGTATAAAAACATTTATTACCCCAATAGTCAGGAAAAGGTAATTTTAACCATACACAATCTTGCCTATCAAGGAATATATGATGCCATAACCATCCCAATGATTAATATACCTGACAGTTATTTTAATATAGAAGCTTTAGAGTTTTATGGAAGGGTTAATTATCTTAAAGGTGGAATAATTTTTTCAGATTTTTTGACCACCGTTTCGCCCACTTACGCTAAAGAGATACAGACTGAACAGCATGGCTTTGCTTTAGAAGGTGTTATATCCAAAAAAAGAAAAAATCTACAGGGAATTATTAATGGTATTGATTACGATTACTGGAATCCTGAAACAGACCCTCATATCACTATTAATTATGGTGAAGACTCTGTTTTTCAAAAAAAGGAAAACAAGAAAAAATTACTGGCTGAATTAAAAACAGGATGTTCTTCGGATTATCCGCTTATTGCTTTTGTGGGAAGACTGGTATCCCAGAAAGGTATAGATTTAATAATTGAAATTGCTGACCAGTTGGCTAATCTTCCCGCAAACTTAATAATTTTAGGAAAAGGTGAAAAAAAATACGAAGAGGAAATTAAAGCCAGGGCTTTATCCCACCCAAACAATATTATAGTCCTCACCACCTTTGATGAAATATTATCTCGAAAAATATATGCTGCTTCCGATTTCTTTTTAATGCCTTCACAATTTGAACCCTGTGGGTTAGGACAGTTAATTGCCCTTAAATATGGTTCCGTGCCTATTGTCAGGAAAACTGGGGGGTTAAAAGATACTATTCAGGACTACCATGAGAAAACTGCCTGTGGCAATGGAATAACCTATGAGAAACAGGATGCAGAAGAACTGATGGATTCAATCAAGAGAGCACTGTTATATTTCCCCGGGGAAAATTATATTAATATACAAGCTATCGGCATGAAATGCGACTATTCCTGGACTTCATCAGCCAGGGAGTATTTATCTTTGTATAGGCAATTGACTAATAAAGAATAGGAGGTTACCAATGAAAGGAGTTATTATGGCTGGGGGTTTTGGGACCAGACTCAGACCCCTGACAGTTAATATCCCTAAACCTATGGTTCCAGTAGCCAACAAACCAATGGTATCTCATATAATCAGGTTATTAAAAAAACACAATATCACAGACCTGATCGTTTTACTCTATCATCAACCCCAGGCAATAAAAGACTATCTTAGTACTGGAGCCGATTTCGGAGTTAACATAGAATATATTATTAGTGAAGATGATTTGGGTACAGCAGGTGCAGTTGCCCTGGCCAGAGAAAAACTGGATACAACATTTTTGGTAATTTCTGCTGATGTGCTTACCGACTTCAACCTTACACAAGTTATCAATTTTCATAAACATAAAGAATCTTTAGCTACTATAACCTTAACCCGAGTTGAAAACCCCCTACAATATGGCATAGTAATAGTTGACGAAGATTCAAAGATAGTCAGGTTTCTGGAAAAACCTTCATGGGGTGAAGTATTTTCAGACACCATTAATACCGGAATCTATGTTCTCGAACCAAAAATTTTAGACCTAATTCCCAAAGGAAAGGAGTTTGATTTTTCAAAAAACCTTTTCCCTCTTATCCTTTCTCAAAATTATCCTTTTTATGGCGATGTCGTTGAAGGGTACTGGAGAGATATAGGTGATATTAGAGAGTATAAGAAGGCTCACTCAGACATTTTAAAAGGTAGAGTTGATTTAAAAATTGAGGGAGAAAGGATTGGCAAGATAGGTACTGACATATGGATAAGCCAAAATGCGGTTTTAGACAATCTGCGAAAACTTGAAGGAACTATAGTTATTGGAAGTGGTTCAAGAATAGGAGACACTACTATCTTTAACTCATTTATTGGAGAAAAAACCATAATTGAGGATGGAGCAGAAATTGAGAATTCTATAATCTGGGATGATACGGTAATAGAGAGTAACTCAAGAATAATTAACTCCATAGTATGTAAAAAAGTAAAAATTGGAAACGGGACTATTCTGGAAGGAGATAACACCATTGCCGATGATTGCGAGATAGGAAATGAAGTTGTTTTCAGGCCTTCTGTTTCTGTCTGGCCCAATAAAAAAGTTGAAAATGGTTCGATTGTGACTGACAGCCTGGTCTGGGGTAAAACCTGGGCAAGATCCCTTTTTGGTTCTTACGGGATTATGGGGGTGAATAATGTTGAAATTACTCCTGATTTCCTGGCTCGCTTAGGCTCTGCTTATGGAACCTTTCTTGGAAAAGGCTCAACAGTTTTTTTAGCCAGAGATTCACATGAGTCCTCCAGAATGCTTAAAAGGGCAATAATCGCCGGACTGATGAGCGCTGGTGTCAATATTATGGACCTGAGAGCTTCTCCCCTTCCCTTGCTGAGATTTGCTGTGAAAAGCCTGAGCGGAAGTGGGGGGGTACAGGTTATGAGATCTCCATTTGATACCCACCTGGTTAATATTAAATTTTATGACCATTCTGGATTTGAGTTGTCTCCCAGTCAGGAAACCTCTATTGAAAGAATCTTTTTCCGCGACGAGTATATTCGCGCTAATTACGACGAAGTAGGGTACCTTGACATTCCTCCTCGGGTTGTTGAGTCTTACAAAGAGCTATATCTAAAACACCTGGATACTAAAGCCATCAAAAATTCTCAGCTTAAAATTGTGATAGATT
>QLUP01000046.1 GCA_018725485.1 Candidatus Lithacetigena glycinireducens
CTTTGGGTAGTGCCTGTTTCTGGCATTATTGGTTTATTTTTTGCTTTACTTATTTCTTTAAATATTATGAAGCAGGAAGAAGGAACGCCTGAAATAATAAAAATAGTGAAAGCGATTCAGCAAGGTGCAGATGCCTTCCTGAAAAGAGAAATAAAAACCATATTTATTTTCCTGGTTTTGTTTGCTGGATTGATGGCAACAGTACTCAGTCCCTTATTAGCTTTAGCTTTTATTATAGGTGCAACTTTTTCTATGACTGCTGGATATATCGGTATGAAAATCGCTACCCGTGCCAATGGAAGAACAACTTATGCCGCTGCTAAATATGGCTCCGGCAAAGCCCTGGACATTGCTTTCTCAGGGGGAGCGGTGATGGGAATCATTGAAGCCAGTCTGGGAATTCTTGGTGCAAGTTTAATTTATCTTATTTTAAGCAACTACTTTACTGACCCCCTTATGAAATTAGAAGTTATAAGCGGTTATGCCCTGGGAGCAAGTTTTATAGCCTTATTTGCCCGTGTAGGGGGTGGAATCTTTACCAAAGCGGCTGATGTGGGAGCTGATTTAGTAGGCAAAATTGAAGCGGGCATACCGGAAGATGACCCCCGAAACCCTGCGGTAATCGCTGATAATGTAGGTGATAATGTGGGAGATATCGCCGGGATGGGAGCAGATTTATACGAGTCCTATGTAGGCGCTATAAATGCGGCAGCCATTCTTGGTTTTACCTATGTTGGGGAAAAGGGGTTATTTTTTCCCTTTCTGATAGCCACTATAGGACTTTTTGCCTCCTTGCTGAGTATTATTTATGTAAAAGTAATGGCTAACAGACAAAAAGCTTATGTGGCTAAAGTATTAAGAAACGGCACTTTATTAGCTTCCTTTCTTACCGCTATCGGTGTTTTCTTCCTTGCCAGGTATTTCCTCCAGGACCTTAATCCCTTCTATGCCACTATTTCCGGTTTGGTAGCGGGGGTTTTGATTGGACTTATAAGTGAATACTATACTTCAAAAAAACCTGTTGAAAACATAGCCTTTTCCAGCACCACCGGTTCTGCTACCAACATCATCACCGGGATTGCCGTAGGTATGGAAAGTACCTTTGCTACCATTTTTGTTTTAGTAGGTGGAATTATGGTGAGTTATTCCGTAGCCGGTTTGTGGGGTATAGGGTTAGCTGGGGTAGGCATGCTTTCAACTTTGGGTATAAGTTTATCAGTGGATGCTTATGGACCCATAGCCGATAATGCCAGCGGAATCGCGGAAATGGCACATCAGGGTGCAAAAGTAAGGGAAATTACCAGTTCCCTTGATACCTTCGGAAATACTACCGCTGCTATGGGAAAAGGTTTTGCTATTGGTTCAGCAACTCTTACCGCCCTGGCACTGTTTGTAGCCTTCTCTACCTGGGCTAAACTTGACGGTATAAATATGTTAAAACCAGAGGTTATTTCGGGAGCCCTCCTTGGAGCAATGCTTCCTTTCCTGTTTTCTTCTCTTTCTTTGAAAGCCGTAGGCACTGCCGCTACCCATATGGTTCAGGAGGTCAGAAGACAATTCAAAGAGATTAAGGGTTTATTGGAGGGAAAAGCTGAGCCTGATAATGCCCGTTGTGTGGATATAGCCACCAGAGTAGCCTTAAGAGAAATGATTCTACCCAGTTTAATCATGGTCGGAGCTCCCTTTGCCATTGCCTTTACTTTAGGAAAAGAAGCCCTGGGAGGAATGTTAATTGGAGCTACCTTGAGCGGCTCTTTATTAGCCATATTTATGTCTAATGCCGGTGGTGCCTGGGATAACGCCAAGAAGTTAATAGAACATGGAAAGTTTGGAGGTAAAGGGTCGGATGCTCATAAAGCCGCAGTAGTAGGCGACACGGTTGGGGACCCCTTTAAAGACACTGCCGGTCCTTCTATTAATATTTTAATAAAACTGATGGCAGTTATTTCCCTGGTGTTTTTACCTATTTTCTTTAGATAACTTTTATTCTCTAATTAATCAGGTTAGACAGGGCAAAATTAGCCAGAGATTCTTTATCAATAAACTGGTAGCGGGCTAAGGTTCCAATACTGGATAGCAGGTAATTATTATCTATCAGCACTTCGGGGTTATTGGGAAGCAGTAACCTGGAGGATGGACGATTAAAAAGTGATTGGAGAAACTGTTTCATACCCGGGAGAAAAACTAAAGCTCCCCCGGTACCGATAACCCATTTAACCCTGGTTAAGTCTTTACCCCAAACATAAGTTCCTCTTCCAGTCGGACTCATAACATATCTGATTTCACCCACATGTCTGAGTAAAGCTGTTTCTACTGCTTTTTGGGTTATTTTGCTGGTAACAGCTATCTCCTCCTGCTTTTTAGATAAAGGAGATATATGAGAGATTCTCGCGAGAAGATCCTCCTTTTCTGCTCCCTCAAAAAGGTCAATTACCTGGTTAGCTGATAAGTAAACTCCTAAATCACCCTCCACAGTTCTTTTTGATTTAGGTTCAGGATAGGGAGTGATTTTCTTTAACTCTTCATCACCCTCGGTAACTGAATGAACATCGGTGGTAGCTCCACCAACATCAAAACCCATGACATCGCCTAATACATTAGATAATAATTGAAAAGCATTCATCACCGCAGCGGGTGTTGGCAGTAAAACTCCGGAAATCCAATCTTTGATACTATACATACCTGGACCTTCAGTTATATGCTCTTCAAAGGCTTTCTGGATAATTTTTTTAACTGGTTCAATGTTAAGTTCATCCAGTCTGGGATACACATTTTCGGTAGGATAGACCTTAAAACCTCTGGTTTCCAGGATTTGGGATACTTCATTCTTCACTGCAATATTACCTGCATAAATAATCGGAACTTTTATTTTCAGGCGACTGATAAGCTGAGCATTCTGTACAATTACTTCACTTTCTCCATAGTCAACTCCTCCGGCAAGAAGCATAAGTTTAGGAAACACTTCCTCAATCTTTTTCAGGTCTTCTTCTCTAAGCGTTCCCGAGGTTACCATTTTAACCACTGCTCCTGCACCCAGGGCTGCTTCCTTAGCTGCTTTAGCAGTCATCTCCGGTACTAAGCCATGAACTGTCATCCTCAGCCCCCCAGCGGCAGAGGAATTACCTAAGAGCACAGCCTTATCCAAAGATTGGATTTTTGCTTTATAAACCAGGTCTTCCAGAGCATTTTTCAAACCCTCGGCTACATCACCTATCTTAACCGTAGTAAGGGCGTATCCTTTCCCCAGAAAGGCCTGAATTTTTCCCTCAGAAATAGTAAAAGCGGTCGCTTTAGTTAAAGTTGAGCCAACCTCTATTACGATTATCAGTTTTTCTGAATTATTGTTTTTCTCCATAACTTATCCGGTTTAATTATTTTTAACCTTCAGACTGCGAATAATGAAAGAGGCTACATCAATTCCCTTGGTACCTCTGCCAAAAGCTGTATCTAAACCGCATTCCTGCGCAATTTCATCAGATAGCTGGGTTCCACCACCTATTATTACTATCTGGTCTCTAACACCTTTCTCTATAGCGTAAGAGGTAAGTTTTTTTAAGTTTATCTGGTGGATATTTCCATGAGTTATAGTGGTTGAGGCAAGAATTACCCTGGACCCTGTTTCCATGGCTGAGTCTATTACTTTTTGAGGAGGGACGGAAGTTCCCAGGTAAATGACCTCAAACCCCCACTTTTCTATGCCTCCATGCTTAACATCAATAACTTCCTTTAAGCCTACAGAATGTTCATCTTCACCGAGAGTGGCTGCAATTACCTTTATTCCTCCCCTACTCTCAACCTCTTGCCTGATTTCATCATCACTAAGAAGGGGAATCTTTTCTTCCACTTCTATTTCGTCTTCATTTAAATAAAAATCCACCTCTCCTCTTACTTCCACGAAACTGCCTTCGGCAGGATGTAGAACCTGCTTATGAATAACCTCCACATTAATTAATCCCAGTTTTTGTGCCATAAGTCGGGCAGCTGGAACCACTTTTTTCTCGGGAAGCGGTAAAAATAATGAGAGTAAAACTATACCATCGTTTCTCCACTGCACTTCGGGTTTAAATAAATGCTCTTTCTCAGTTTTTTGGTATTGAGACAGCCTGGTTTCTACATTATCTACTTCATCGAGTTCATCGATATACTGGATTTTTCCCGGGTAGCACATACTGCAACCATCAATTAAATCACAGGGTTTTTCTATGTTTTCCGGAAGGTGGTTATCCCCAAAATGATAACATACAGGCGCCAGATAATCATTTTCCCTTAAAATTATGCTATTGGCTCCGTTGCCCCCATTTACTGGTCTTTTAATTCCATCTCCTACCCGCTCAGGGTAATACCCGGAATCAACAAAGAATCCTGCTTCCAGGGCTTTAAAGTATCCGCCGATATTTTTAATCTCTTCCAGGAAAAGCACTGCTCTTTCTTTTAATTCCCTTACCTTCTCCCTGAAAGGTCCCTCTTCTTTAAATTCAAGATAATTTCTTATACCATCGCAAGCAATAAGGGTTTGTTTAGCTGTATTTACAGCATGAATAGAATTATAATGCCAGGGTACATTCCTCCCTTCATCTGGAGTTATGGTGGATTGGATATCGGCTCCGCAAATAGCTGAAATGAAAGTATTCAGGGTGTGATTAACTGTTGCCTCTCTGGCACAGGATTCAATATATTTAGTATTCATCTGCGCCCTGAATCTAAAATCACTGAAAAGTTCTCTAACTGCAACTGCATAAGGAAGGTCCAGACTTAAAGCTGGAAAAGGCGGAGCAGAAGGAGGAACAGTGGAAAGAGCTATATAGCGGCTATCCATTCCCACCCTGAGAGAATACATACAGTTTATGCCGTGCTGAACCAGCAGTTCCGGCATGACCATAAAACCATGTTTAGCGGTAGCGTTAGCATTATGCGCCCCATCTATCTGGAGCATCTGGCTGTGAGACATAATCAACTTGGCTTCTGCGGCATCTACAAAAGACCGCAAGGGGTTTATGTTTCTATAAAGAATATTATACTGGGGGTCCTGATGAGCTCCGTTAATCCCTTCCTCTGAGAAAAGCACCGCAATTTCCGGACCGGCTATACCTGATACATAAGAATGCAAATTTATGGGTCTACCCACTTCATCTTCAATTAAATCCAGGGCTTTACGGGTAGCTCTTATCTGCTTCCGGGTGATGGGAATCCCGCCTACACCTTCGGGTGTTCCTTCAATCAAGCCATCAAAATGACTTTGACCGAGGGTTCTAATCACCATCATGTGGTCTGCTCCGTGCCAGGCAGCCATTCTCATCCGCCTGATATCATCTTCTAACCTTCCAGAAGCTATTTCCACAGTAATTACCGGATTTGGCTGGGGATCAAGATTAAACATTTGCCTGGAGGCTGGTAAAGACAAAGAATGTTTTAAATTTTTAGAAGTATCCTCGTACTTAAAGAAAGAAAGTTTTTGGTTTTCAATTTTTTCTCTCCAGGTCCAACCTTTTCTTCGGGGGTGATAATGCTCTAAATCCTTCAGTAACTCCTGAATATTAATTTTTTCTTCGGGTATCAGCATGTTAAACTCCCTCCTGGTTAGCCTTAACCTGCCTGGACCAGAAGGTTTTCAACTCTGCCCATCCTTCATCACTGGCTAATTTTAAACCAGCATCTCTAAGCGGTAAGTTATTTAATTCAGCGTACTTTAAAACGAGGTGTCCCGCTCCATGACCTAACAGGTCTTCTCTCAAAGCGTGAGTTACTATAGCCTGGGCTTCCAGGGAAGAAAAACCCATCCTTAACAGAATGGACCTTTCCAGGGAGGGAGAGGTGTATTTTTTAGCCATACTTAGAATTGGTTCGGTTATTTCCTCTAACAGTTTGAAGAAATACTCTTTAAGTTCTTCATCGGATAAATGCGCCAGATGCGTTCTTCTTTTGGAAAAATCATTCATATATTACTCCTTTACTATTAAGGTAGTCTATTACAAAATTATTATTATCTTTTAATTCCTCTTGCAGGAATTTTAATTCAATTAAACTTAACTTTTTCACTTCGTACTTTTTGAAAGTATGTTCTAAATACGATTGTTTTAATTTAGCTAAGGGGTATTCCTCGTAGGATAATTGTCTTAAGTTTTCGGGAATAACTATTCTTTTTCCGGGAATATTATCCTGGGGGTTGCCACGAATAATTTCAATTCCCATTTTCCTGGCAAAAGTGAGTTGAGCGGTGGGGTGTTTACCTGCACCGGTATATTCAGTTTCCTGGATAACCAATATTTCGTCTTCAGGCATTTCCCGGGCAATAGGAATAGCAGCCGCTAAGGAGGTATTGCCAGCAGGACCTCTTTCTATACCTTCCACACGGGTAAATAGTTCGGTAGCATAAAATACCTCACCCTGTGTTATTAAAAGATATCGGTCCAGGTACCTCAAAGGACGGGCAGCATTTCTCGGAACATCCACCCGGTCAGGGTTTACAGCGAAAGGGACCCCAAAACCGGTGTGGCCGGTTGTGAAAGACTTACGATTGAAATCAGTATCCGAAGCCATATGTAAACCCCTTAAATCTACGGAAACACCGATAATTCGGGTATTGAAACATCCTGATTCCAACAAACCTCTGGCAGTTCCGGTTACATTACCTCCGCCAGCATGGGTAATCAGTACCGCTGAAGGCTCTCTTCCGTAGAGGGTTTTTACTTCCATGCCTATTTCATACCCCAGAGCTTCTATTCCTCTTATACCATAGGGGGTGTATAAAGAAGCATTGAAATAACCGGTTTCTTTTAGAAGTTGTAAAGACCAGAAAAATAACTCCGGTCCCACGGTTAATTGCCATACTTCAGCTCCCAGGGCTTCGCATTTCCTGCCTTTTTCCAGTATCTCAGGCTGGCCGATACCCCGGGAATCAAATACTTCCTGGGCAATAATACATTTTAAACCCCTCTGTAAAGCCTGAGAAGCAACTGCCGCTCCATAGTTTCCGGAAGTAGCCGCAACCACACCCTGATATCCCTCTTTCTTTGCCTGAAAAAGCGATAAGGCTGCTCTTCTATCTTTAAAAGAACCCGAAGCGTTCATGGCCTCATCTTTGATTAAAATTCGGGCTCCTTTACCGGGTAGAGATATTTTTCTTACCAGTTTGGTTAAATTTTTGAGTTCATAAAGAGGAGTATTGCCTACCTTGGTTTCCCGTTGAATACTGAGAACCTCTTTCATAGGATAACCCACAAATTTCATCAGGGCTTCATAATCAAAGGCTAATCCACCCTTTTCAAAATTACTGTAGTCTATACCCCCCAGGGATTTTTTCATTATTTCATTTCTTTGAGCCAGGATATCTTTTACTGTTTCCATAGTTCATCCACTTCCCAGCCAATCTCCAGTAATTCTCTGACAGGTTCACCAAAATCGTGCTTAAAGGGAGGGTTAACAGCAATAAGGATACCGCTAACTACCCTCTTCAAAGCGGTAATTATCTCCACTTTCTCCCCTATATAAGCATCCTTAACTAAAAAACCTTTAATCCGGGCTTCAAAGGGAACTTTGCTGGTATCTTCGGGAATACCTTCTATTCGCTCTTCCGGTTTAAGAAGAAGAATCTTTATTTCAACATAACTATCTTTTTTTATCAGTTCATTTTTCAACATAGTTCAGGAGGTTAATAGCACAGATTAAAGTAATCTCGGTACCGGTAGGTCAGCCATAGTCAGTAAAC
>QLUP01000047.1 GCA_018725485.1 Candidatus Lithacetigena glycinireducens
GGTTGAACCGATGTGACTTCGGTGCCGACGGTTAAAGTCCGGATGGGAAAAGGGTCATCTTTATACCTTCATGCCTTTTCCCTTTGAACAAGTATGGACATAGATTATTATTTTATGAAAAAGACTATAAACCTGGCAAAACACGGTAGGGGAAGGGTAAGTCCTAATCCCCTCGTTGGTGCTTTAGTTATCAAAAATGGAGAAATCATCGGAAAAGGATACCATCATAAAACAGGTGAACCTCATGCAGAAGTCCTGGCTTTAAAAGAGGCTGGCCCAGATGCAAAAGGTGCAACTTTAGTAGTAAATTTAGAACCCTGCTGTCATTATGGTAAAACTCCTCCCTGTACTAAAATGATAATTGAATCAGGTATCATAAAAGTCGTTTCAGGAATGGAAGATCCCAACCCCCTGGTTTCCGGTAAAGGCTTCGCAGAGCTAAAAAATGCTGGTATAGAAGTTAAAACAGATATCCTTAAAGAACAGTGCATCAAATTAAACGAGGTATTTATAAAATATATTACCACAAAAAAACCTTTTGTAACTTTAAAAGGCGCCATAAGTCTTGATGGGAAGGTTTCCACTAAAACTGGTGAATCCAAATGGATAAGTAACAAAAAATCAAGAAAGATCTCACAAAGGCTTAGAAGTTTACATGATGCTATTTTAGTAGGGGTTGATACTGTTATTAAGGATAACCCCCTGTTAACCTGTCGTTTGGATAAGAAAAGTAAAAATCCAATAAGAATAATTCTGGATAGCACTCTAAGGATTCCCCTTAACAGCCAGGTAATAAAATCAGCAGGTACCTCAACTTCTCCAACTATTATTGTAACTACTGAACAATCTACACCAGAAAAAATAAAAACCATTGAAAAGGAGGGAGTGCAGGTATTGGTTACCAAAAGTAACCCCGATTTACGAATTGACCTTGAAAATTTGTTAACAATCCTCGGTGAACAAAAGATTACCAGCTTATTAATAGAAGGTGGTCCAACGGTAAATGCCAGTGCTCTTCATGCTGGTATTGTAGATAAACTCATTTTATTTGTTGCGCCTATTGTGATTGGCGGGATAACTACTCCTTCCCTGGTTGGAGGAACTGGTATTAAAAAACTTGTAGATGCTTTTAAAATTACAGATTTAACAATCAAGAAAATTGATAACAATTTTCTTTTTGAAGGTTATGTGAGTAAAGAAAACCATGTTTACCGGACTAATTGAAGAATTGGGTATAGTAAAAGATATCAGGTTTATTAACCAGGGCTCAAAAATAACTTTTATGGCTAAATTGTCTGAATTTCTGAAAGTGGGCGATAGCGTTTCAGTCAATGGAGTATGCCTAACAGTTACTCATTGTACTCAGTATAATTTTACCGTTGAGGCAATGGGTGAAACCTTATCCAGAACAAACCTGTCATTATTAACTCCAAATCAGAAAGTAAACCTGGAAAGAGCTCTATTATTAAAGGATAGAATAGCAGGGCACCTGGTTTCAGGACATGTAGATGAGGTAGGAGCAATTATTAAAAAAGTCACTACTGGTTTGTCAATAGCAACAGAAATAAGTGCTTCAGGAAACCTCTTGAGCATGGTTGTTAGTAAAGGGTCAATAGCTGTTGATGGGATAAGCCTAACTGTGGTGGAAGTAAAAGACTCAAGTTTTTCAGTTCACCTGATTCCTCATACCCTGGAACATACTACCCTGGGTTTTAAGGGTGTTGGTTCAAAAGTAAACCTGGAGAGCGACATTCTGGCAAAATATGTAAGTAAAATGTTAGGCTTTCACAGTATTAAAAGCGATAGCCGTAAAACTATTACCGAAGAATATCTTATAGAGAAAGGGTTTTGATAATTTAGATACGGAGGTTAATAAATATTAATAAATGAGTATTATTTTCAATTCAATACCGGAAGTTCTTGATGATTTAAGTAAAGGTAAAATGATAATTGTGGTCGATGATGAACATCGTGAAAATGAAGGCGACTTGATAATGGCAGCAGAATTGGTGACTCCAGAAGCTATAAATTTTATGGCAACCTATGGCAAGGGACTTATATGTGTACCGATGACTGAAACCCGGCTCAAAGAATTAGACCTACCTATGATGGTTCCTGGGGGAAATTATAGGTGCGATACTGCCTTCACAATTTCAGTAGATGCAATCGATACTACCACCGGTATTTCAGCTTTTGAACGTGCCCAAACAATTAAAAAACTTACAGAACCAAAATCTGGGAGCAATGATTTCAAAAAACCAGGCCATATTTTCCCTTTAAAAGCTAAAGAAGGAGGTGTACTTAAAAGACCCGGACATACGGAGGCAGCAGTTGATTTAGCTTCCTTAGCTGGCCTCTACCCCGCAGGAGTTATCTGTGAAATAATGAACGATGATGGAACAATGTCCAGATTACCACAACTTCTGGAGTTTTCCAGGAAGCATAACCTTAAAATAACTACCATAGCAGAATTAGTTAAATATAGATTTAAACAAGAAAAGTTAGTGAATAAAATAACCACTGCTAATTTACCAACAAGGTATGGGACATTTAAATTATTGGCTTATGAAGATAACATAGAAAACAACTATCATATCGCTCTCCAAAAAGGAAGCTTCAAATCTGAAGAGCCTGTTCTGGTAAGAATCCACTCTGAATGTTTGACGGGGGATGTTTTCGGTTCAATAAGATGTGACTGTGGAGAACAACTTTCTTCTGCCTTAACTATGATTGAAAAAAATCAAAATGGCTTGTTTCTTTATATGAGGCAAGAAGGAAGAGGAATCGGGATTATGAACAAAATAAAAGCTTATAAACTCCAAGATGAGGGTAAGGATACCGTAGAGGCTAACCTTGCCCTGGGTTTTCCAGCAGACTTAAGAGACTATGGATTGGGTGTTCAGATAATAAAGGATTTGGGGATTAAGAAGATCAGGTTGATAACAAATAACCCTCAAAAAATCTCGGACTTAAATGAATATGGGGTTGAAGTCGTAGAAAGAATACCCCTAACCGTATGTCCTCAACCTTCTAATTTAAAATATTTGAAGACTAAAAAAGAGAAATTGGGTCATTTATTAGATTTATGAGATTAACTTTTAAAGGAGGAAAAAAGAATGAGTAAAGTATTTGAAGGAAATTTGTTAGGACAAGGTTTAAAATTTGCGATAGTAATCAGCAGGTTTAATGAATTCATTACTTCCAAATTATTAGATGGAGCTAAAGACTGTTTAATAAGGCATGGAGTAAAAGAAAGCGATATTGATATTTTCTGGACACCAGGTTCATTTGAAATACCCCTGATAGCCAAAGAGGTCGCTAAAAGAAAAACACACCAGGCTATTATTTGTCTTGGTGCAATTATTAGAGGAAGTACTCCTCATTTTGAGTATGTGGCTAATGAAGCAGCTAAAGGAATTGCACAAATTAATCTAGAACTGGGGGTACCTGTAGTTTTTGGGATAATTACTGCTGACAATTTAGAACAAGCCATAGAAAGGGCAGGAACCAAAGCTGGTAATAAGGGGTGGAGTTCAGCTTTAAATGCTATTGAAATGGTGAACCTTATTAAAACCCTGGATTGAAAGTTATAATTGTTTTTGGGCAGCATAAATCAGGTAAAACTACTGTAGTAGAGTCTCTTGTTAGAGGTATAGCCGATAAAGGTTTTTCGGTAGCTACCATTAAAGATATTCACTCGCCTGACTTTGAACCGGATACTCAGGGTACCGATACTTTTAAGCATATTTCTGCAGGCTCAACCGTAACTGTAGGTTTGGGTCTAAATAAGACCGCTATTTTTATACCTCGAAGAATTAACTTAGGAAAGTTATTGGATTTTATTGAATGCGACTACCTAATTATTGAAGGGAATTTACCCGTTACAGGAGTAAAAATATTTTGCGCTCTATCAACAGAAGAATTACAGGTAAATGACCCTGCTATAATTGCTTTTTCGGGTTTAGTTTCTAATATAATTTCCCATTCTTCTATACCCCCTGTTCTTCACCCCATTTATCAGCAAAAGGAGTTAGTCAACCTGGTGTTAGAAAATACTGAAGATTAAAAAAATCAGGATAATATAATTTCACCAGGGTTGAATAATTTTACACATTTACCCAGGATGCTGAATATTACTTAATGCAATTGTCAATTGAGACCCTAATTTAGCGTTGTTTAGTAATAAACTTTTATTAGACCTTAAGGTTCTACCTTGAGAGTAATGATTAACCTGCTTAAGAAGATACGAGGTTAAGCCCTGACCTTTAATACCTGCAGATTTTGCATCATCTACCGCTTGTTTTATGTATACTTGCACTTCATCAAAAGGAATACTCAATGTTTCTGGAGGGGGATTAAGAATTAAGATACTTTTCTTCTGGTCCAGTAATGATTGTATCCTAAGATATTCCACCAGACTGTTTATATCCATAAAATATGAACTTAACTCATAAGGCGTATCATAAGAATAAAAAGCTGGAAATTTTTTTGTCTGGTAACCAACTACCGGTATCCCCAGTGTTTCTAAATATTCTATAGTTTTTGGTATATCAAGTATAGCTTTAACGCCGGCAGAAATGATTACAACTTCATATTGAGACATTATTGTCAAATCCTGAGAAACATCCATAATTCCCTCTTCCCAGCCCCTATGCACACCACCAATCCCCCCTGTGGAAAACACTTTTATGCCGCTTTTATAAGAAATAAATAATGTAGCTGAAACCGTAGTTCCTCCAGATATATTTTTAGTTATAGCGTAAGAAAGGTCTCGTGCAGAAAGTTTAACAATCTCTTTTTCTTTTCCTAAGAATTCAATCTCATCTAACTCAAGACCTACCTTTATTTTTCCTTTAATAACCCCGATGGTAGCCGGGATTGCTCCAGCTGATTTTACGACACTTTCTAAAGCCAGAGATAACTCCACATTGTCTGGAAAGGGTAAACCATGTGTTAATACTGCTGTTTCCAGGGCTAAAACTGGTTTATTATTTAACAGGGCAAATTTTATTTCTGGAGATATATAGATAAATTCTTTTAAAATTTTAAGTTCTCTTTCCTTCAGAAAGAAAAATATCTATGGGAAATACTTTCTCTGATCCATCGTTTAACTTAACCAACAAGGTTGACTTAATCAGATTTTTCCCTGATACTGTACCATCACCCATAGGTGTTTTTACTTTATCACCCACTTTAGGTAGCTTTGTTTCCAACTCCTCATAAAGATCCAACTCATATCGTAAACAACACATTAAACGACCGCATATTCCCAATATTTTTTCCGGGCTGACTAATAACCCTTGTATTTTAGCCATATTTACCCCAATTGAACTAAACTCGGTAATAAATCTGTTACAACAGGTGACCTGCCCACAGGGACCCATACCACCTAACAGTTTAGCTCTTTCTCTCTGATTTATCTGCCAGAGTTCAACCCTCTTTTTTAATTTCTTAGCTAAGTCTTTAACCATCTTTCTAAAATCTACCCTTTCTTCGGAGAAAAAATAAAATACAATTTTATTTTCACCAAATGATGGAACTGTTTTTATCAGTTTAATAGGTAAATGATGTTCTTTCAGTAAGTCCTGGAAAATATTTGTTGCCTCTTCCTTAACTTCCTCCATTTTGGTAATTTTCTCTTTGTCTGATTCATTAGGAAACCTCAAAATATTGACCATATCTTTCTCATTGATTGATGTTATTAAAAAATGGGTTCTTATGATTTTTCCAACTTCCTCTTTATCCTCTTTTTTTACAATCACCTGGTCACCTGTTTGAATCTCCAAATCTGTAGGTTTAGAAAAAACTAATTCCAAGCCCTGGGCTATTCTAATTACTAATACTTCAGGCATGCATATAATCCTTTATTTTTATAGTAATTTTATCCCAAAAAAGAGAGGGATTTACATTATAGTCGTTTGCTGACTTAATTGAGTTAACAATGAAGAGCAGGCACTCCTGGGTTTTTTCAAAATCTAATTCCTCACATATTTCTTTAATATCTCTTTCCAGGTCAATATTAATTATAAGATGGTTGAATCCAGCTAAATACATTAATAGATCTCTTACCAGAAGACTTAAAATCTCTAATTTTTTTAAGGACTCTTCCCTGCTATCTTTATCCTGAATGCCAAGACAAGCAAAAGCATCAACTAACTTGTTACTTTTTAATAAATAAAGATAATTTATTACTGATTTCCTCATATTTATCAACAAATCTCCAGAGATATAGTCTATTGCTTTTCCCAGGCTTCCTTGAGATAAACCTGACAGAAGATGAGCACGTCCTTCTGTAATTTCATAATTTTCCAGTAAGAATAACTCTATTTGTTCCTGAGATAGAGGAAAAAATTGAATTTTTACCGCTCGTGAAAGAATAGTTGGCAATAATAACTGTGGATGGGAGGAAATCAATATTACTGCAAGGTATTCAGGTAGATCCTCAAGAATCTTCAACAGATTGTTAGCAGCTTCAGTGGTAAAGTGGTGGGCATCTTTAATAATAACTATTTTAAACCTTCCTTCTAAAGGTACTGTACAAGCAAAATCATGTACTCTGAAACTATCCTCAAGCTTGATATTACCACTAGTGCCAACATCTATAACTAATAAGTCCGGGTGCTTTAAATTACCGGTCAATAGACAAACTCTACAGCTAAAACAGGGATTATTATCATTTGAATTCCGACAGTTAATTCCCTGGGAAAAAACTAAAGCAGTGGTAAACTTTCCCGTTCCCTGCGGGCCATAAAATAGAAATGTTCTATTAAAAATCTTCCTTTTAAGAAGCCCCTGTAAAATCTTCCTGGCTGTTTCCTGTCCTATAATTTTTTCGAAACTCATCTCATCCTGTTAATATATTCAAGAGCAACCCTAAAAATAGAGATATGAACTTCTTCAATAGGTCTTTCTCCCTCTATTACTTTTATTCTTTCTGGAAATTTCCTTATAAGCCAGTTATACCCTTCTTCAACTTTCGCATAATAACTGTCAGGTCTTATTTCTATCCTATCTTTCCCTCTCCTTTTCATGCTCACTTCCAAACTTATTTTAATATAGAGGGTTAGTTGAGGCCAAAAAGCTGAGGTATACCTTTCGTTCAGATTTAGAATTTCTTCTCCTCCTAAACCTAAACCAAAACCCTGATAGGCAACGCTGGAATCTATATATCTTGATGATATAACTATTTTTCCTTTTTCAAAAGCTGGTTTGATTACTTCCTCAACATGGGAAACCCGAGCAGTTAAAAACAGTAAAGCTTCAACTTTAGAGCTAATCCGTTGATGAAGAAGCACTTCCCTGATTTTTTCAGCAACCTGGGTTCCTCCGGGTTCACGAGTTAGGGTGACTGGAAAACCAATCTCACGAAGTTTATTTGCCAGAAGATTAGCCTGTAAAGATTTCCCTGCTCCATCTAATCCTTCAATGGTAATAAAAATACCTTTATTCATT
>QLUP01000048.1 GCA_018725485.1 Candidatus Lithacetigena glycinireducens
TGTTTCTTTTCCAAAGAAAGAGATTAAAGGAGAAGAACCAAAGCTTTCTGTCTTGGAAGCAACTGGACTTCTGAGAAGTCAGCGGCCGGACCTCAAAAGCCAATCTTTAATCTGTGTCCGTCTTGTCAAAGATTGGGCAGTCTGTTTGGATCTCAGAGAAAAACCAGAAGATGATTGTCCTTTGGTGACAGTTAGCTTAAAGAACAAAGAGATACCAATTATCCAAACTCATCACTCTTTTAAAGAGGCAATTGAAGAAACAATCAGAGAAAAGAAGAAGGCCCAAGCTGCCAGACAAAGGGTAGCTAATAGAAGAGAAGAGGTGGAAGAAAGAAGAGAAAGAGAGTTTAGTCATACTCGGAAAAAGGGACAACCATATCCTCTTTACCCCAGACCTCGAGATTGGCACCCCTTAATAAGAAGAGTTCATGATGATGTCGTAGGCAGAACTGCTTTCAGGTACAATTCCCGTTTCAGTGCCTTAGAGGTAGATGAGTTTTATGCTCCAGATCATCCAGAATATAAAGAAGGAGAGCCTCTGAAGAGTTTACTTATCTCAATCTTTGGTGGAGCCCATTCATTAGGAGGTTCTCTGGATATTATATTCACCAAAGATATTAGAGAAGATGAGGAAACCAAAAAGATAAGGGAAAGAAATTGGCAAAGAATTCTCCCAACTCTTTCTCCAGAATTGAGAGAAGAAGCTGAGGAAAATAATGGCAGAATTCACCGACTAATTCCTCAAGAATTGGTAGAATTGGCAGAGAAATATGGAATAACTTTCAAGGATGTTGAGGAAGGGAGAATTAACCATAAAGAAGGAGTTGAGCTTTTTATTAGGTTGTTTGAATTCCCAACTGAAGTTCGAAAGAAAATTGATGAGCTGGTAGAGAAGGGTTATTTCACCAAGGAAGCTCTTTGCTTCATTGTGGCAGCTGGAATCTGGAGTCGGGAAGAGGCTATTTGGTTCTTCCTGAATGTACCCAGACCTGAAGCTGTTATTTTAGGAACAGGTGCTCCAGAAAGCAGATTGCTTCATTCTGAATCAGTGAATTGGGGAATATCAGTCTATCTCACCAGTCTTTTGCGACAAAAGATTCTGGTAGACCTAAGCGGTGGTCTTTCAGAAGAAGAAAGATCAGGAGTAGATTGTATTTTGGAGCCGAGAGAAGAATTTTGGATTCTTCAAGCCAACCAGGAATTTTACCTTCCCTGGCAGATTAAAGGGTCAGAACCTGTTTTGGTGAAAGCAGAAGAGTCAGTGCTTATTTTGTCTCGGCCTCAACAAACTAGTCAGCCAGATGCAGATAAAGCTTGGCTTGAGAGGAATGTTGAATTCTTGGCAAAAGTAGAAAGCGAAGCTAAAATCCGTTGTCTCTTACTCAGCTTTGAGTTTTCAGATCTCAAATATGGGATGAAAGTTTCAGAAGAAATGAAAGAGGTTTCCAGAGAAACAACAAAAAGAGGAGTTTACTTGCTTTTCTCGCCTTATAAGTTGGATATCTTAAATAATGAAGCAGAAGAGAGAATGGCAAAAGCCAGAAGACTGAAGCACTTTGAGCCAAGGAGCTGTCCTTTAAAGCTCCAGGTTATTGAAGTGCCAAGCAAAATCTGGCAAGAACCGGCTCTTAAATTTTCGGTGGAGGATGCCTTAAGTGCTGGCAGTTGGATTGCAAAAAGAATTGACCTGAGATTAGGGAGAATTCGCTTTCGGACAAATTGCCAGGTTGTAGAGAGAATTGCCCTTCAAGATTCCAGAAACAAAATAATTGCTGAGTTTGATGGCAAAGAAAGTGAAAAACTCCTGGAAACCCTGAAGTCTGAACAAGGAATTACTCTTCCTTTTGTTCAGCCAGAAGAAATGCCAGAATTTTTGGAAAAACTCATAGGGGAACTAAGAAGCACTTTAAGTAAAGTTCAAGGCGGAATAGTGGTGGCAGTTCCACCCTATGAGAAGTCAGTTACTGAGCCTAAGGTGAGGGAAATTGAAAAGCCAGTGATAACTCGGGTTCCAACTGATTTCCAGTTTTCAGTTAATCCCGAGGAAATTGATTTTTCTAGATACCGGCAGGGTTATAGAAAAGCAGAAATTCAAAGGTTTCATGAGCAAGTTCAAACCGCTTTAAGAACCGGAGAACCATTGGCCGTCTCTTATCTTCCTCACGAGCTGTTTCCTGAAGTGATGCGAGATTACATTTATTACACCACTTATACTGAATATCAGGAAAAACCATTTCTCTTTTTCTGGAAGCGTCGAGTGAAGCAGGAAAGAAGAGATCCACCTGAACTGGTAATGCTCAGGATTTCCTATCAAGATGGCACAGAAGGAAAACCTTTCCCTCTATTTTCCTTACCAGAACCAAAGGAATCTCCTGAATTTACCAATTTCTACGAGTTTAAAATTGGGAGTATCTCTATGCGTCATGTCAATCTGGATTTGATAACTGAAGGCTATCTGATGACAAATATGATGATGAAAAAGAAGGGAAGAGAGAGCGCATCTGCTCAAGAAGATTATGCTTTCCGAATGACCTGGCATTTCCTTACAAACTTTATCGATTTGATTCAGCACAAAAGAGTAGAGGAAATTATCCAGGAGGTTAAATTTAGATTTCTCTGGAATTGGTTAAAGGAAATCAGAGAAAAAAGCTATGTTGGTTTAAAACTCCATATCTTTCAGACTGGTTTAGAGCCTGCAGTAGTGGGAATGTATCGAGCAGTTCTTGAGTTTTTACAAAAAAGACGAGGAGAATTAGTAGTAACACCCAGGTTAATTAGCGAGAGAGAATTGAGGAGGTTGAGAAAGGAAAAAGGAATTAAAGGAATTACTGAAGATGTTTACCTAAGAACCGCAGAATGGTTCTAAAAAAGGTGGCGAAAGCCACCTTTTTATTTTGTTTTTCAAAAATTTGACAAATTCCTCTAAGTAATTTAATCTGAAAATAGCAGTATTAACAAGTGAATATGGTTTAGATAACCAGAAAACGAAAGGAGGAGATTAAGATGACAAAGGAGATTACTTTAAAGTGTAAGAATTGTGAAAAGCCATTCAGTTATTCTGAAGAGGCTTATCGGTTGATGGCAGAGAAAGGAGAAAGCCAATTTCTTAGATGCTCAGAATGTCGGCAGTCACACAGTAAAGAAATTAGAGAGGTGAAAATTCCTTATTCCCCTTTAAAGAAGAGAGCTATTCCAGGATGGAATTTTCATCAACTGGAGTACACGTCTCATGGGGAACGAATTCTCCAAGAAGAGGAGAAGGAAAAAGTTGATTATTCTGAGAACTTGACGATTACTGATGAAGAGATTTTAGCTCTTTATCAAAAATTTCAAGAAAATCAGGTAGTGGTGTTAGCTGCTCCTACTGGAGCTGGAAAATCAACTTTTGTTCCAGCCAGATTGATTGAGCCTCCTGAAAGTTATTCCGGAGAATTTATTGAATGTTTAATCCGCCAAGGCCAGATAATTATTACTGAACCGAGAATTTTGGCTACTATTCGAGTTCCTGGAACCACAGCTGATATGTTAGGCTCAAGTGTAGGACCTGGTCATTTGATTGGACATCGACACAGTGGGGAAGATCTCTCTAATCGCTGGAATTTAGGGATTACCATTACTGATGGGACTTTACCCAATTGGCTCAGAGAAGGAAAGCTTGATCAATACAGTTTGATTATGGTTGATGAAGCTCATGAAAGAAGCTGTAATATTGATTGGAATTTGGGAACTTTAAGAAGGGAGTTGCCAAAGTATCCTCAGTTGCGGCTGATCATTTCTTCAGCCACTATTAATACCCAAAAATTCTTGGATGCCTTTAGAGAAATGAATGTCTCTGCTGAGCTTCTTGACCTCTCTTATCTTGAAGAAAGGAGAAAGTTCAAAAATTACTTCCATTTTTGGAAAGATGAGAATATTTATCGGTTATCCAAAGAAGGAAAGTTAGAAAAAGTTAAAGATTGTTATTGCTGGCTTTGTCAGAAATCAATGAAGGAAAAAGAAGAATTCTGGAAAAACCAGAAAGATGAGATTTCAGAGCCTGAATTACCAGAGATAACAGCTTCTTTAATCACCAAAATCCTTACAGAAACCAAAGAGGGAGATATTTTGGTTTTCTTACATGGGGAAAAGGCGATTAATGAAACAGTAAAGAAGATAAGAGCAAGGTGGGGAAACCGAATAGATGCTATTCCAGCCTATCGGAGAATCCAAGAAGATGTGGAGAGAGAATTAGTTAAAGAAACTACCAAAAGAAGAGTAATTGTTGGGACAAATCTCTTGGAAACCTCCCTAACTCTTCAGGGAGCAGTCTATGGGATTGACTCAGGTTTTATTAAAGAAGCCAAATGGGAGCCTGAAACCCAAATTTTTACTCTGCCCACAGAGCGTCACAGTCAAGATGGCAGAAAACAGAGATGGGGGAGATTAGCCAGAACAGAAGATGGTTACATTTACAATCTCTATACCAAAGAGGAATTTGAGAAGGCAGAAAAACATACTGCACCAGAAATTACTCGGAGCTGTCTTGAAGATTCTTTAGTCAATCTCAAAGGAGCTGGAATAACTAAGGTTGAGCAATTTCCCTGGATGGAGAGACTTTCTAGCCATCCCCAGATGGAAAAGGAAATAAAAAGAGCGAACTTAGCCCTGAAAGAAAAGGGGGTTATTGATCAAAAAGAGGAGATTACCGAAAGAGCGCTTGAGCTCTTAGGTATCCCGAGGCAAGCAGGTGAAGCTTTTTTTTTAGTTTCAGCTGATGAGCAAGGGATTCTCTTTGAGGCAATGATTGCTCTCTGGCTAATGTCTACTCGAGAAGGAGAAGCCAGAACCGGAGCTAATCTTTATAGTTCTGGTTTAGGTCTTTTAACCTGGGAACCTGAGTGGGATGCCAAAAAGTGGCCAGCCAAAACCAAAGCAAAAGTCTGGGCCCTACACCAAGGATTGAGAGCAGGTTGTCAAGATGACCTGGATTTTGTGACAAAGTTGGCAGTCTGCTTCAATAAAGCTCGGGCTAAAGGGTTAGCTAAAGAATGGGCAGAGCACTATTTCATCAACTATGAAAATTTAGAGAAGGTGATCTCTGAGGTAGACGAGCTGATTATTGAGAAATTCGGAGAAGAAAGAGAAGAATCAGCTCGCGAGATTGATACAACCCAGTTGGATAAAATCCGTTCTCTAATGATAGCTGTCTGGATAGAAAGAATAGTAAACCTGAAGCCCGGAGAACCAATTACTTATCCAGTGGCAGGAAAGAAAAAAGTAGGCGTAGTCTCTCGCCTCTGCGCTGGGAATTGGCAGGAAAAAAAGCAGGCAATAGTGGCAGCAGCTATTGAGGAAAAAGCAATAGTTGATGGTTACCCGCAAAAAGTACCAACTGCTTCCTTTATGGTTCAGCTACCAGGTCAGGTAAGAAAAGCGGATCAGGCAGGTCTTTTTACTGAGCAAATTTCAATTGACGATTTTACTGAAAGCAAAAGAGAAACCTTTGCTTTGGGTAAGAGAATAAGTGACACTCTTGAAGTAAAGATTGATCAGGTAAAGGGAGATCCGGTTGGAAAAGGCGGCTGGATTGTTGGAAAAACAGAAGAAGATTTTGAAATTCCGATAGAACTGAGAGAAATGAGTCTTTCTCCTTGGGGTCCAGGACTTGAGCGAATTGAGGGCCAAACCTTAACTCTCACCATAAAAGATTTCGATGAAGAGGGTTTGCCTCAATTAAGCAACGTTGAGAGAATTATTGAAGATCTCAGAAAGCTGAGAGAAGAAATCTCAGAAAGCGAAAGAGCGACTAAAGTAAGCCAGAGAAACTTTGTTGAACTACCAGGCTTTGTGGTGGAAATAAACGAGGAGAAAGAGAAAGCAGTGGTAGTGGTTCTCAGAGAAAATGGAGTTTTGCATCCTTTTGAAGTTGCTCAAATCTATGTTCCGGGTAGTGACCTCAAGAATTTGCGAATTGAAGAGGGGGTAACTGTTCGTCTCTTTCGTCGAACTGATAGAGATGAAATTCCTCTTGAACACTTAAATGATGAGGAAATTAAAAGTAAGCCCAAAAACTGGCAGCTTCAAGAAGAGAAAGGGGAAATTCTGGTACCCCTTTGTTTAGATGACAAAAATCTCAAAGATTGGCCAGCTCGACCAGAAGCCATTGATTTTGTAAAGAGACACTCTTGGCAGTATTGTTTCAATGCCCAAATTAGAGTTGCCTTTGTGGCTAAAGCTGAGATTTCTTGGTCACCAATCCAGTATTTGAGAAAATCACAAGACTATGATATTCACAAAATAACTGGAAAATTTATTGGCAGAAAGGGAGAAAATATAAAAAATTTAATCGCTGAAGAGCCAGCAAGAGTGGAAATTAGTTGTTTCACGGTAACTGTCCGGGCTCAATCTGAAGATGCGAGGAGAATTGTCTGTCAGAGAGTCAATAAATGGTTCAAAGAGAAGTTTGGTATCACTCTTGAATGGGTTTTTTCCGAAAACAACTTTGAGTAAATTTCACAAAGCCGAGGCGAATATTCTGCCTCGGCTCTTTATTTCCTCTAATCGATTTATTTCTCTTCTTATTTTCTTTTTCCGGCTTTCCTGTACTATAAGGAAAAAGATGTCAAGGAAAAAGGTATCAAGTCTATTTTTCTGAGTTCTTTTATGATAAAATAATTTTATATGGGAAGACCGCTTAGAATTATTGTTCCTAATTTACCTTTTCATATCCTTAATCGAGGCAATAATAGACAATCGGTTTTTCGAGAGGAGGCAGATTTTATTTATTATCTTGAACTTTTAAAAAGATACAAAAAAGAGTTGGGGTTTAAGCTGTTTCACTTTATTTTAATGCCCAATCACACCCATTTTTCCTCTTCTCAAACAGAGGGGAAGACCACAGAAAAGGGAAAAATAGACTGTAGAAAGGAAATGATAATTTCAGGGTAGAGGGAAATAGAAATTTCAGGGTAATCTAGTAGTAGAAAGGTCAAATTATTAATTTTAATTGTAAGATTTTCTACTACTATGCTCTACATTTCAAGAAAGACCCCAAGAACCATCAGACAGATAATGATAGAGGAAGGATTATGGACACTCAGAAGGCGCAAAAAGCCGGATTATCGAATCTCTAGATCCCGCAAGGAGTATTACGGCGAAATGGAGCAGTTTGACGGCTCTTACGAATACTGGTTTGAAGAAATGACTTCACTATCAGATTTAACAACCAGTGGTACCAACTTACCAAAGAGCAGCCAGCTACCATTCGTCCCAAGGATCGAGTCTTAATAGAAGAAAGACTAGATGGTTCTCTTCAGATC
>QLUP01000049.1 GCA_018725485.1 Candidatus Lithacetigena glycinireducens
ACTTCCTTGCCTTCAAGCTTCCTCACCAGCATGCCCAGAAAACCAGCCAGGGCTCCCGTTTTCATTACTATAAAAAAGGCGGAAAAAACGATAAAGATAAAGAAGATAACATCAGCTGCGTCTATCATTCCTCTCTGAACGGCCACAAAGAAATCAAAAGGCTTGATGGGAGTCCTGTCTACTAACTGGTAGGTATTCGGAACCACCAGTGTTCGCTTGACAACTTCATCGAACTTCCTCTCATACTGCCCTGCTGGAACAATATAGGTAAGTACCGCAGCAATGAGGGCAATGACAAACAAAACGACCCAACCATGGGGTAACTTAAAACCCGACTTCCTTTCCATAATTCAAAACCTCCTTAAATTAAAACTTCATTATTATTTTAACACAACATATTTATTTATTGAGAATAATATCTCTATTTTGAGAAAGTATTAGCGGAATCTTAAATGCAGAAGTAATCCTCCTAACATAAATACTGAGGCAATAAGAAATATAACTGAGTAACCCCTAAAATCAATGATTAAACCGGTTAAGGGGGGAGAAGCTATGGCAGCCGACATAGAAAAGAAATAATAAAACCCAGCGGCGGTTCCAGCTTGTTTTGGAGGGGATAAATCCGTAATTAGAGGAAGGGCGTTAACAATAACCAGCGCCCAACAAAATCCAGCAACTACTAACAAAGAAGCGATTAACATGAGTTTATAGGGTGCCACCAGTGCATCCACTATAAATATGGTAGCCATCACTACTGAAATCAACAACAACCCCGCTGACATAGTTTTCTTTTTACCCTTTATACTCCCGATAACACCTGCTGGAAGGGAAAAGACAAAAAAGGAGACAGCCAACATACCCAGTAAGAAGCTTGCCTGGTGTTCGTCAATACCCAGTTGAAATTTTCCATAAGAGGTAAAAAAGGTTTCAATAGCGTTAAATCCCAGAAAAAAAGTAAATATAGCCAGGTATTCATTTAGTAGTTCTTTATTTTTTAGTATTCCTACCAGCTCTGAAAACAGGTTTCTTCTGGCTTCTTCAATCTTATTCTCTTGGCTTTCTTTAATACTGTAAACCAGCCATGCTCCTGTAATGATGATGATTAAGGAGGCTATCAGAAAAGGTAGTTCTTTTTGCAGGGCATAGAGGGAAGGAAATAATAAATACCCTACCATTGCTCCCAACCCACCCATAAAATTCGCTATACCTGAAACCTGACTTCTCAAACCAGAGGCAAACAAATCAAGAATTAAAGCTACCATCGGGGTTCGTACGGTAGCAATAAAGATATTTAAAACTACTAATAAAAGGGAAAAAATTATTAAACCTTGAAGATGAACTATGGGAATCAGGGAAAATAGGATGGCAATCAAGGGGAAGCTTATCAGAAAATAAGGTATTCTTTTACCAAACCTGGTTCGGGTTCGGTCGCTTAATAGACCCACCAAAGGTCCCCAGGTAATAGCCAGGATATTATCCACCGTCATCAATAGACCCACAAAAAATGTAGATATACCGAATGATTTAAGCATTATAGGAATGTAAGAGTTATAAACCACCCAGAGAATAGTGGTCGCCAGGTAAACGCTTCCAATGGTAATAGCGAGAAAATAAAATTTTTTCAAAAACCCCTTCTATTAAATTATAACCGAGGGGTCATAAAAAAATGATATCTTCTATCTGATAATTTCTATCTTATGGGCCAAAAAGGAGCCGTTTTGATAAAATCCGGTTACCTGAGCCTTTCTATTTATTACCGTGTTCCTGAAAGATACCAGCCAGCCCTGGCCAACCTTTTTACCATCCTTCGGTCTTAGAATCAATGATGATTTTTATGGTTTGCGTACCTGATAACAAACCTAGTTCTCTTAATTGCACCGAGGTTATTGTCCCCAAAAGGGTAGTCGGAGTTTTTTCTCCTTTTACCTGTAAAGCCAGAGTTCTCCCGGATTCTATATGGGCAACCACAGCTACCCGAAAGCCTCTTTTAAAATCGGATAAAACCGCTGTTTTACCATCTAAAATAAGTTCAGTTCTAAGGTGTACGGTTACCGGCAGGGTTCTGCCATCATCTACAGCCACTATCAAAAGAGAATTGGATAGATTGACTTCTTTGATAACCCCCTTAAAGAGTTGCTCCTGGGTTGCCGGGGGAGTGTAGGTACCTGCTAAAACTCTTTTCAGCCTGATCTGGTTTTCTTCCAGGGTTCCCCAGATAACCACCGGCATTCTAAGAGATAAATCTTCTAATCTGGAAGCCTTGCCTTCCATAATTACCCCATCTACTCCCCCCATGGTAAGAGCAAGGTTGCCCCACAACAGGAGGAATTCTCTTTTCCCGAGGTCTATACCCACCACCTGTCCAGCCAGAACCACCTCCCCGGTATATTATTTCCACCTCATTACTCAGGGGTTTCCAATTTACCGTAGCTCCCAGGGCTTCGGCAATGAACCTGACCGGGACTATAACTCTGCCTTCTATTAAAATAGGGGGGTTTCCAGAGGTAACTGCTTACCGTTTATCAGGGCAAAGTTTTTACCCACCCATAACTTAATATCCTTATCTAAACATATTACGGTTATCTTTTTTTCGGTGCCATCCCAGTGAACCCGGGCGCTTAAAGTTTCCGCAATAAAACGCAAGGGCACCATCGCCCTGCCCGATATTAAAATAGGAGGGGTTTCCCTTATAAATGGTTTTCCATTTACCAACGCTTGAGTATTGCCGATTTTCAAAACAATATGAAGATTTAACAGGTTTCCCGAAAAAACCTGTTTATAAGGGCTGGTTAGGGTTAAGCCACTAACCAGCAGGCAACCTGCTATGAAAAAAATTATGCACTTATTATTCATTTTATACATTTTCCTTATAATAAAAGACGGTTTTATCTCATCATTGGTTCAAAAATTGTTATAATTTACTTGTTGCTTATTTGTCTTAATATACAAAACAAACTACCAAGGAGGTAATTATGTCATATAACCTGATAGTTTTAGGTGGAGGTCCCGGAGGCTACACTTCGGCTCTTAGAGGAGCGGCTTTAGGTGCTAAAGTTGCTCTGGTAGAAAAGGCTGAATTAGGTGGTTTGTGTCTGAATAAAGGGTGCATTCCCACTAAAACTTATTACCATGCATCTTTCCTTAAGGAAAAAATTAAAAAAATGCCTAAATGGGGCATCTCTATCACTGAAGAAGGGTTTAATCTGGAAAAAGTAACTGAAAGAAAAGAGCTGGTCATATCCACTCTGAAAAAAGGTATTGAGTTTCTCTTAAAAGGTAGAAAAGTGGATGTGTATAAAGGAGAGGGTATTTTTCTTAACCCCGGGCAGGTTAAAGTGGGTGACCAGGTCCTGGAAGGCGAAAATATCCTCATTGCCACCGGTACCTATGCTGCTTTTCCTGCGGCCCTGACCCCTAATGGAGAAAATATTTTAAGTTCTGATGACATGTTAAACCTGAGGGAACTGCCTGCCTCTCTTTTAGTGGTGGGTGCAGGTGTGTTGGGATTGGAGTTTGCGTCCATTTACCGAAGTTTTGGTTCCGAAGTTTCGGTGGTGGAAATAATGCCCCAGATATTACCTCAGGAAGACCCTTTGATTGCTGAAGAAATAAGAAAGCTTTTAACCAGGCAGGGTATAAAGTTTCACACTGGATCAACCCTAATGGAAATGAAGGCTAAAGATGGTAAGACTCTGGTAGAGTTTTTAACCCCGTCAGGCATGGAAAGATTAGAGGTGGACAAGGTTCTTATCGCTACCGGCAGGAAACCCCTGGTGCCTCAAGGAGCACAGGAAATTGGCCTGGCTTTAGACCCGTGGGGTATGATTTCCATAAAAGAAGATTTAAGCACCAATATCCAGGGTATTTACGCTGCTGGAGATGTCTCTTATAAAATCCAGTTAGCGCACATAGCCACTCACATGGGTTTATGCGCCACCGAAAATGCCCTGCTTAAGAGAAGTAAACCTGTGGATTTAAGAATAATTCCCCGGGTTACCTACATACACCCGCCACTAGCACTTACTGGGTTAACCCTGAAAGAAGCTACCGAAGCAGGTATTAAAGCCCGAACGGTTAAGGTTCTCTGGACAGCAGTAGGTATGGCGCTGATTGAGGAAAGTAGAGATGGTTTCTGCTCCTTTACCGTTGAAGAAGGAACCGAAAAGATTATCGGCGTGCAAATATTAGGGCATGAGGCTCCCAACCTTATCTCCGAAGGTTCGGTTATAGTGCAGGAAGGCTTAACTCTTCATAAGTTAAGTGAAATAATTCATCCCCACCCCACCCTGGGAGAAATCTACTTTGAAGCTGCTGAAGCTGGCAGGGGATTAGGCCTGCATACCCTGTAACCACTGGGGACAGTCCCCTAAATCCTGAGGGGGACTGTCCCTTTTGTACTATACTTCCCCCTCGGGAAAAGGGGGATTGAGGGGGATTTAATTAGAAAGATGTGAACTATAATCTCCCCTGACCCCTCTTTAGGAAAGAGGGGAACACTCTTACCCCTCTACCTCATCTCTCTATTACTACCCCGGTAAATCTTTCTTTTCCCAAAGCCTCGTTTATCCGGGTGATTATTTCTTCTTGATGCAACATCACTTCCGCTTTTTCCACAGAACCACCCTTTACTTTTAACCTGAGGATATTTCCACTCAAACTTACACTCTCCACCACACCAAAAACTTTTGGTCTAAGAGTTTTACGAAGTATATCAAAAATGAGAGAAACCGTATCATAATCCTGCCTTTTCCATAAATTATTAAGCACATCTTTTATTCTGATGTACTTCATACAACCCTACCTCCTGTTATCTGGTAAGAAGCGGAAAAGTGATGGTTTAAGTTATCGGTGTGGGTTATGAAAACCTGCGAAAACCTGCTGGACTCTTTTAGTAGTAATGATTTCCTCTTACTATCCAGGCTGGATAAAGCGTCATCCATCAAAAGAATAGGTGGACCGGTTTGTTCTCGCAGAAAAAGCGCCTCCCCCCATCTTAAGCAAAGAGACAACAGTTTTTGCTCTCCCAGGGAAGCATTGATTCTGACAGTCCGGTTATTAAGATAAATTTCAAAATCCTCCACTTGTGGTCCCAGCAGGGTGTACCCCCTTCTTTTTTCCTCCTCAAAAAGTTTCTCCAGATTAGCCTCATCCAGTATTGAGGGTAAATATTCTACTTTGATTTTTGCCTGCTCGCCTCTCATTTCAGGATAAAAACTTTTCAACTGTTCTTCCATAAACCGGAGCAGTTTCTCCCTTAAAACCGTTAACTCTCTTCCCCACTTTATCAGCTCCCTGTTCCAGGGAGACAGGTCCCCACTGGCAGCTTTTCCTTCTCGTATTCTTTTGAGAAGAGAGTTTCTTTGCATCAAAGCCCGATAATAATTAACAAAAACCCTCCGGTGCTGTGAAGACACCTGTAAAAAAATGTTATCCAGAAAACGCCTTCGGGCTGAAGGTTCTCCCTGAATGATTTTCAGGTCACCGGGAAAAAACAGGGTTAGGGGTACTTTCAAGAGTAGATCTATTTTTTTCCTTATTTCCTTACCCTGCTGTTTAATTTTTTTCCCTCTACCATTTTCGTAGCCAACTTCCACCTGGTAGTTTTCCTTGGGAAACTCTTCAAACACTCCTGCAATATAATAACCATTTTCGTCTTCTTTCTTCAAATCATTATCCTGGGCGCCACGAAAGGATGGTCTTCCGCTTAATAAATATATGGCTTCCAGCAGGTTGGTTTTTCCCTGTCCATTTTCACCCCAAATAAGGTTTAATCCCTCCTGAAATTCAACTCTTTCCTCAGAAATATTTCTAAAATTGGATATCCTTAAATTTTTAAGTATCATCAGCTATTAATCTGTTTAATTTTTGCTAAAAAAGCCTCAATTCTGGTAACCACCCTGGTCCTACCCAACACTTCCATCATTTCAAATAAACCCGGGCTTACCGTCTTACCGGTAAGAACCAATCTGAGAGGGTGAATAAGTTCTTTTGCTTTTACGCTCCTTTCATCAGCCAAAGAGCGAAATGTTTTTTCAATAGAAAGGGCTGAGAAATCAAGTAGTTCTGATAACTTATCTTTTAATAACCCCAGATTTTCTAATACTTCACCACTACTCCAGGTTATTAAACCCGTATCATCGTAAGTTTTTGGTTCCTGAAAAAAATAGATAAATTCGTTATGCACATCACCGAGAACGGTTATCCTTTCTTTTACCAGAGTCAACACCCTCGACAGGTAATTTTTATCATCACTTTTGAAGCCCCATTCCAGCAAACGGCTTAATAAATCTTCAGTGGTCATTAACTTAATATGCTCCCGGTTAAACCATTTTAATTTTTCGGGTTCAAAAACTGCTGCTTTTTTGGAAACATTATTAAGAGAAAACAGGCTGATTAGCTCGCCCAGGCGGTAAATCTCCCTGTCGGCTTCAAAGGATGCTCCCAGCATAGCCAGGGCATTTACTAAAGCCTCTGGCAAATAACCCATTTCCCGGTAAGCTTCCACAGAGGTGGCTCCGTGCCTTTTACTCAATTTGGCATGGTCTGGACCCATTATCATGGGCAGGTGAGCATACAAAGGAGGTTCCCATTTACAGGCTTCATATATAAGTATTTGCTTGGGAGTGTTAGGTATATGGTCTTCGCCTCTTATAACCTGGGTTATTTTCATAGAATAATCGTCAATTACGCAGGCAAAATTATAAGTTGGCGTCCCGTCGCTCCTTAATAAAACAAAATCTTCCAGTTCTTCTCCTTTAAAGGTGATATTCCCCCGGATAAGGTCAGGAAAAGAAACCTCACCAGGAGGAACCAGGAACCTGATAGCAAAAGGTAAGCCTGTTTTCTGTTGTTTCTCCTCTGGTGTAAGGTGATAACAGGTTCTTTCATATTTATAAGGTTTACCCGCTACCTGTGTTTCCCTCCTTCTTTGTTCTAACTCCTGAGGCTGGCAATAGCATTTATAAGCTACCCCTTTTTTAAGCAACTCTTCGGCATATTCCTGATAAAGAGTGACTCTTTCTGATTGATAATATGGTCCCTCATCCCATTCTATACCGAGGAATCTCAGGGAAGAAAAGATAACTTCCCTGGCTTCCGGGGTGGAACGCTCAACATCGGTGTCTTCTATTCTGAGAATGAATTTACCCTTTTGATTCCTGGCAAACAGGTAATTGTAAAGGGCGGTACGGGCATTGCCTATATGCATAAACCCCGTAGGGCTGGGTGCGAATCTAACTCTTATATCTGTATTTTTCATAATAATATTTTAGCCTTATTTATTCATTTTAAGG
>QLUP01000005.1 GCA_018725485.1 Candidatus Lithacetigena glycinireducens
ACTAAATAATCTTTAGGGGAATTTTACCCTTGCTTACTCTCTTACCGTAAATCAGGTCTATAGCCCCAGAAAGTGACCCTTCCTGTTTAGAATAGGTTAATATGGTTGCCTTGCTTTCTGGTAACAACCTCAAGTCAACCGGATTACCAGCTACCAGATGAATTATGCGGTTATCCAGGGCTTTTACCTGATTAATAATTTTAATCTGGCATTCAGTTTTAAAAGCGTCGCATGAAGCAATTATCACAGTTTTATGGACATCAAGGGTATGTTTAAGGTCTTTTTCGGTAATATCTTCATAAATCTTTATTAGAGGAACCGCATCTCTTAAAGGTATTATTCCATCATTATAATAAAGAGTAAGCGAGTTGCCTCTTATGGTATCAGCAATTTCCTTGTGTTTGGTGCTGTTTATTATTTTTCTTTCTATATTCTTATTTAGTACTGATTTAACTTCATCCAGTCTTCTAAGCGATGTCTCAATAACGCTTCTAAATTCTAATCTCTCTTTAAGTTCTTTTCTTAAGTGCTCGAGAGAAGATTTAGCTTTTGCTTGAGAATGGGAGATTAATAAAATGTCTGCTCCAGAATACAGGGTTTTCAAGCTTCTCCAGTTAAAATCACCAAAACTATCCAGGGCTTTCATTTCCAGACAATCGGTAAATACCAGGCCCCTAAAGCCTAATTCTTTTCTAAGCAAATTAGTAAGAATACTTTTAGAAAGAGTAGCGGGGTACTTTTGGTCGAGAGAAGTATAAAGAACATGTGAGGTCATTATCGCTAAAGCGTGGTCTTTAATAGCTTCCTTAAAGGGATACAGGTGGATGTTATATAAATGGTGAAGGTCCTTAGATATTATAGGAAGTTCCAGGTGAGAGTCGCTGATAGTGCCCCCATGCCCGGGAAAGTGCTTGAAAACTGGCAATACACCTTCCTCGTAAAGCCCTTTTGCTAAAGAAGTGCCTAATTTAGCCACCTTGAAGGGATCATCGCTAAAAGATCTTACGCCTATTACCGGGTTTTGGTGGCAGGTTAGGACATCCAGAACCGGGGCAAAGTTGATGTCAATTTGCCAGAAATGCAATTCTTGCCCCATAGCTTTACCCTGTTGGTAAGCAAGTTTTTCATCATCAACTGCTCCCAGGGCCATGTTTCCCGGAAAAGGGGTTAATTCTTGAGACCATCTTTCGATTAATCCCCCCTCGTGGTCAATAGCCACCAATGGTTGGGGAGTAGCTAACGATTTAATAGAGTTAATTAAATCATTTACCTGGTTTTTTTCTTTAAGGTTTCTTGAAAATAGGATTACTCCCCCAATACATTCATTGGTTAAGAATTTTATTTCTTGAGTAGTTAAGGCTGTGCCCTCAATTCCCACAAAGAAAAGTGAACCGATAATTTCTCTTAAATCCATATATCTTTAACCTGCTCCTTAGTTATTAATTAATTTTATACTATAATTTAGATATGATTTAATTATTGCCTGGAGGTACAATATATTGGCAAAAGGAACTGCAGAGGAAAGATTAACCTTTATACCTGGTAAAACCAGGGTTCCTGTAGGCACAGAAATTAGTGCTAAGGGTTGGCCTCAGGAAGCTGCCTTGAGGATGTTTTTGAATGTTCTTGACCCTGAGGTAGCAGAAAAACCTGAAGACCTGGTGGTATATGGAGGAAGAGGAAAAGCCGCCAGGAATTACGAAGCTTACCAGAAAATAATAAAATCCCTGTTAGAATTAGAATCGGAGGAAACTCTACTTATTCAATCAGGTAAGCCAGTGGGTATTTTTAAGACTCATTCTTTTGCTCCCCGGGTGTTGATAGCCAACTCCTTGCTGGTACCCGCTTGGGCTACCCTCGATAAATTCTGGGAATTAGAAGCTAAAGGCTTAACGATGTATGGTCAAATGACTGCTGGATCCTGGATTTATATTGGTACCCAGGGCATATTGCAGGGTACCTATGAGACTTTCGCCCAGGCAGCCCGCACCCACTTTGGCGGTTCCCTCAAAGGTAAATGGGTGTTAACAGCTGGACTGGGAGGTATGGGTGGGGCTCAACCCCTGGCAGTAACCATGAATGAGGGCGTGGTTTTAGTGGTAGAGGTTGATGAAGCCCGGGTAAAAAGAAGGCTGGATACCGGCTATGTAGAGATGGTTGCTTATACCCTTGATGAAGCCCTTCTCCTGGTGGATGAAGCTGTAAAGAAAAATATACCCCGTTCAATTGCCTTGATAGCCAATGCTTCTGATACCCACCCCGAACTGGTAAAAAGGAACATATTCCCCGATTTAGTAACTGACCAAACTTCAGCCCACGACCCGCTTAATGGCTATATTCCTTCTGGATTATCCCTGGAGGAAGCTTCTAAGCTTAGGCTTCAAAATCCACACGAATACTTGAAATTATCTTTTGCTTCCATGGCCAAACAGGTAAAAGCCATGCTGGAGATGAAGGAAAATGGTTCGATTGTCTTTGATTATGGCAATAACCTAAGAACACAGGCTTTTATAGAAGGTGTTACAGACGCCTATAGTTATCCAGGTTTTGTTCCTGCTTATATTAGGCCTTTGTTTTGCGAGGGGAAAGGTCCTTTCAGATGGGTGGCTTTATCCGGGGACCCTAAGGACATTTATGAAACCGATAAAGCAATCTTGAAGCTTTTTCCTGATAATGAGAACCTTAAGCGCTGGATTAATATGGCTGAAAAACAGGTTCATTTTCAGGGACTTCCTGCTCGTGTGTGCTGGTTAGGATATGGAGAAAGAGATAAAGCCGGATTGGAATTTAATTATCTGGTTAAAAAAGGAGTGGTTAAAGCTCCTATTGTAATTGGTAGAGACCATCTTGACTCTGGTTCTGTGGCCAGCCCCTATAGAGAAACTGAAAGTATGAAAGATGGTTCAGATGCTATTGCAGATTGGCCAGTATTGAATGCCTTACTCAACACTGCTTCAGGAGCTCACTGGGTGTCAGTACACCATGGTGGAGGTGTAGGTATTGGCTATTCCCTACATGCTGGTATGGTGGTAGTGGCTGAGGGAACCCTGGAAAGTGAAAAAAGGCTTCAATTAACCCTTACTAATGACCCGGGTACTGGGGTGATGAGACATGCTGATGCTGGTTATGATGAAGCTATAAGCGTTGCTAAAAGATATAATATTAAAATACCTTGCTTAGAAAAGGAGGAAATTTAAAAGATGTGGTTTTTGTATGTTGTTTTAGGAGTAGGTCTCCTGGGAGTTTACCTTTATAACCGACTTATTGTTTTGAAAATGAGGGTGAATAACAGCTGGAGGCAGATAGATGTTCAATTAAAGCGGAGAGTAGACCTTATTCCTAACCTGATAGAAACAGTGAAGGGATATGCTTCACATGAAAAGGAACTTTTTGCAAAAGTTACCGAATTAAGGTCTATAATAGCAGGTGGTGGCTCGGTTAAGGAAATCAGTGAAGCCAACAATATGCTAACCGGAGCTCTAAAATCCTTGTTTGCAGTAGCAGAAGCTTACCCTGCTTTAAAAGCCAACCAGAACTTCCTTATGCTTCAGGAAGAATTATCAGGAACAGAGAATAAAATTGCTTTCGCTCGACAGTTTTATAATGACACAGTAATGATTTCTGCGGTTCAGGTATTTCCCAATAACATGGTAGCTACCATTTTTAGCTTCAAAGAAGCTGAATATTTTGCTATACCCGAAGAAGAAGGCGAGGTTACTAAAGTTAGCTTTTAATGAGTTTAACCGGTCAAATTAAGCAAAACATTAGCATCAGCCTAATAATATTAATGTCGGGTATCATTGTAGGTATTGGGTATATACTTGATGTTCATTATGCTTATCATGGTTTTTTAACCGGGATGGCTATTGTTTTTGCCTTTTTTACCAGCGCTGGTAGTTACTGGTATTCAGATAGATTAGTTCTGTCACTTACAAACGCCAGAGAAGCGTCCTATTCTGGATATACTTACCTTCATAATATCACTGAAGGACTATCGATGGCTGCTGGAATTCCCAAACCTAAACTATTTATTATTGATGACCCTGCTGCCAATGCTTTTGCTACGGGGAGGAATCCAGCTAACGGAGTTATAGTAGTTTCTACGGGTTTGCTTAATTTATTGAATAGGCAGGAAATTGAGGGTGTAATTGCTCATGAAATTGGCCACATTAAAAATTACGATGTTTTGCTCGGTACTATAGCTGCGGTGTTGGTGGGGTCTGTAGTTATATTAAGAGATGTGATGCTTCGTTTTGGATTTAGAAGAGGTGTTAAAAGGGGGGAGGGCGGCAACCCTATCCTCCTTATAATTGGTGTTTTGCTTTTGATTTTAGCACCATTTTTTATGACTATTATTAAATTTGCAGTCTCCAGGCAAAGAGAATTTCTGGCTGATGCAACCAGTGCTTATCTTACCAGGCATCCTGATGGGTTAATAAAGGCACTGGAAAAACTTGAAACTAATTTTGCCTCAGAGGCTATGGCACATCTTTACATCGTTAACCCCTTTTCCCAATCTTTTGACCAGCTTTATCTGTTTAGCACCCACCCTCCAATTGAAGCGAGAGTTTTAAGGTTAAAAAGTATCAGAGGTTTATAAATGCAGGCTGGTATCGTTGGACTACCTAATGCGGGGAAAACTACCCTTTTTAATGCTTTAACAGCGAGCCAGGCAGAAGTAGCTCCTTATCCCTTTACCACGATTGATCCCAATATTGCTGAAGTAGATATTACCGATGAAAGACTGTTAGCTTTAACAAGCCTGCTTAACCCCCTGGAAGTAAGACCCGCTCGGTTAAGGTTTCTGGATATTGCAGGATTGGTTAAAGGCGCACATAAGGGGGAAGGTTTAGGAAATGAGTTTTTAACTCATATAAGAACGGTTGATGTTATCGTTCATGTTTTAAGGTGTTTTCCTATTATAAATGTTTCTCATGTTGAAGGTTCTATAAACCCGGTTAGAGACTTAGAAATTGTCAGATTAGAATTAGCTTTAAGCGATTTAACTTTGCTGGAAAGAGCTATACATAAACATAAAAAGATTTCTAAATCACTCCATAAGGAAGAACTGGAGGAGCTTAATTTCCTGGAGACCATTTATTTACAAATTAACGAAGGAAGAAAGGTAGAGGAAACCGATTTACTCAGGCTGAGGAAATATAACTTATTAAGTATTAAACCGTCTTTGTTGGTAATAAATGTTTCTGAGGATGAGATAGGGAATCCTTCTGAAGAACTTCAGGAAGTAAAAAACTACCTTAAGAATCAAGGTGTTGATTATTTAGTATCTCCTGCTCTTCTCGAGCAGGAATTATCAGCCTTTTCACCTGAAGACAGGTTAGAGTACCTTAAGGGAGTAGGGGTAAGTGGAACCTCACTAAATCAATTGATATTTAAAACTAATAAGCTTCTCCAGAGAATATTCTTTTATACTACAGCTTCTAGAATTCTTCAAGCCTGGCCTATTAAGAAAGGAACTGTTATAAAAGAAGCTGCCAGGATGATCCATACCGATATAGGAGAAGGATTCATTAAGGCCGAAGTGATTCCTTTTAATGATTTACTTCGCTTAGGCTCTTTAAATAAAGCTAAAGAAAGTGGTTTAGTAAAAATTGAAGGTAAAGATACCAGTGTAGAGGATGGAGATGTCATTTACTTCCATTTCAGGTAGAGATGTTAATATTCGTTTATTAAAAAGAAAAGATATAGATAATTTGCTTTCTCTATATAAAGAAGTCTGGCCTAATAGGGGGATAGATGAAAGTTACTGGAACTGGAAGTACCGTGATAATCCGTTTGGAAAGCCTCTTATTCTGGTAGCAGTCAAAGACGAAAAAATAGTAGGTCATGAAGGTCTCTGGCCAATGCCCTTATCAGTTGATGGTATAAATCAACTTTGCTATCAATCAGTAGATAGCATGGTTCATCCTGATTTCAGGGGAAGAGGCATTTTTAACAGTCTGATAGCCAGGTCTATGGAAGAGTGCTCAAACTCAACCTGTCCTATTATTTTTGGTTTTCCTAACAGAAGTTCCTATAAAATTTATACTAAATTTGGCTGGTTGTCGGGTAGTTCATTTCATAGGTTTATTAAAATTCTTAATTGGCAGGATGTTTTTGAAAGCCGAATAACAACTAAATACTTAAAATGGGCTGTAAACCTGGCAGGATTAGCGGTAAATGCCACTACCAGCCGTTTTTCAGAAAAGAAAAAAATAAAAGGGTTAGAAGTTCAGGAAGAACTTGAACCTTTGAAAATATTTGAAGATATCTGGCTGGAGTACTGCGAACTATCGGGAAAACCACTCGCTATAAACAAAAGCCTGGAATACCTGAACTGGAGATATAAAAATAAACCAGGTTCTAACTGTATCTTTCTTACCTTAAAGTACAAAGTCAGCACTATTGGTTTTGGAGTTATTAAAAAAGATACTAACGGGGTGATGAATAGGGCTCGTATTGGTGAATTCGTATTACTTGATAAAACCTTCACTAATAATTTTCTTTGCGAAATAGTAGAGTTTCTAAAAGGAAAAGAATGTTCTACTATCGAATATAATGTTTGGAATAGCCTGGAGTTAGAAGAGATATTAAAATCAATGGGCTTTATTAGAAGGTCTGATGAACCACCTTTAATATACAAAGTTTTTAAAGACCTTCCAGCTGATAAAATCAACTGGCAAATAAGTGGTGGAGACAACGAGTCGTTTTAGAAAGGAGTTGAAATCATGTCCAGAGTAATGATAAAAAATTTAGGGAGTTTTATTGGAAAAAAGGTAAAGGTGAGTGGTTGGCTTTATAGCAGAACCTCCAAGGGCAAACTTATTTTTCTCCTGATTAGAGATGGAACAGCATTAGTTCAAGCAATAGTTTCTAGACAAATGTTATCTGAAGAACAGTTCAATTTAGCTGATAAACTAACTCAGGAAAGTTCTCTGGAACTTATAGGGGTAGTTAGAGAAGATAAAAGAGCTGTTGGTGGTTATGAAATCGAAGTTGAATCTCTTAGAGTATTCCAAATATGTGAGAACTACCCCATTTCACCTAAAAAGCACGGGGTTGAATTTTTATTGTCTCTTCAGCACTTATGGATAAGGTCGCAACACATTTCTTCAGTTCTTAAAATCCGAGCAGAAATTATATCGGCTGCTCGTAATTTTCTTAATTCTCGGGGTTTTTATCAGGTTGATACCCCAATACTTACCCCATTTGCTTGTGAAGGAACTTCAACTTTGTTTGAAGTTGAGTATTTTGGTGAGCCAGCTTATCTGGCACAGAGCGGACAATTGTATAACGAAGCTACCTGTATGGCCCTGGGAAAGGTTTATACTTTTGGTCCCACTTTCAGAGCTGAAAAATCACGCACCAGGAGACACTTAATGGAATTCTGGATGTTAGAACCCGAGATGGCTTTTGTAGAGCAGGAAGAAAATATGGTTATACAGGAAGAGTTGATTTATTATATTGTATCAGAGGTTTTAAGGAATTGCTCTAATGAACTTGCTATCTTGAAAAGAGACATCTCTCTCCTCAAGAAAGTGCAAACCCCCTTTCCTCGCTTGACTTATTCCCAGGTTGTGGAAATACTGAGAGAAAAGGGGTTTGATATTAAATGGGGAGATGATTTCGGGGCTCCACACGAAACTGCTATATCCAGTCTTTATGAGAAACCCGTTTTTATTACCCATTACCCTGCATCCATCAAGGCTTTTTATATGCAGCCTGATTTTAATAACCCGGAATTAGCTCTTTGCGCCGATTTAATTGCTTCTGAAGGTTACGGGGAGATTATTGGGGGTTCACAAAGGATACATGACTATGATTTGCTCAAGAAAAAAATTACCGAACACCATTTGCCTATTGAAGCTTACCAATGGTATCTTGACCTTAGAAAATATGGCTCTGTTCCGCATTCTGGTTTCGGGTTAGGGTTAGAAAGAACTGTCTGCTGGATCTGTGGTCTTTCTCATATTAGAGAAACTATCGCTTTCCCAAGGATGTTAGACAAGATTTATCCTTGATAATATCCTCTTTTTGCCTTATAATTAATAGCTATACTGGGGAGTCGCCAAGCGGTAAGGCAGTGGACTTTGGATCCACCATTCGGGGGTTCGAATCCTCCCTCCCCAGCCAGGTAATCAGGAACTTAACTGAATAATCTACGAACTATCTTTACGCCTTCCTGATATAAAACGAGGTTAATAAATGAGTATCAATTATGAAAAAGCACATAGCCTGTTTGATGGTCTGATGATTAATATTTGCCATGCCTGTGGGGGTATTTGCGAGCAAAACCAATTAGCTGTGCTATTACCTGAAGAGGATGATTATATTGCTTTAAAAATTGGGGTGGAAAAAAAAGAATTTCTAAAGAACTATTGCACCACAGTGGATTTCCGAGAGCAAAAGATTAATATATTAAAAATAGGAGTCTGCCCCTTTTTGAATAACCAGTTCAGATGCGAACTGGAACAGTTTAATTGTAAAGCTCTACAATGCCTTCTTTACCCGGTACTGATAAACTCCTCTTTAGCACAGGGCAAAGCGATAGTAGATGAATCATATTGTCCTATGGCCCATTCTGTTTCTGAAGAGTTTAAACATAAGTCCTGGAAATTACTTGAAGAAATAAAAAGTAACCTACCACAATGGTGGTTAGATTGTTCGGGAATTATTGACAGCTATATTTATGATTATAAAAAAATGTCGGATTTAAAAAATAAAACCACCATTACTATTGAAGAGTTAAATAACTGTATAATTAGATGGTATAATAACTAAGATTATGACAAAACTGATTGGTGTTATTATGGCAGCAGGATGGGGGAAAAGAATGAAATCTAAAACCCCTAAGGTTCTGCATACTTTAATGGGTAAACCGCTCATTGAGTTTCCCCTCGGAACTCTTAAGCAACTGAATATAGATAGTATTTTTGTAATATTAGGAAGCCTCACTGAACCGTTAAAAGAACGCCTGGGGGAGAGATGTACCTATATAATTCAAGACCCTCCTTTGGGAACTGGAGATGCTCTAAAAAAAATATTACCTTATTTGAAGAACAATCAGGAAACTGATGTTTTAGTTGTTCCAGGTGATGCTCCTTTTATTAACACCAGGCTTTTAGAAGAGTTTGGGTATTCTCACCAAAATTCAGGATGCCAGGCGTCCATTTTAACAACAATTATGGAGAATCCATATGGGTATGGAAGGATTATAAGGGATGAAAACAGTTCTTTGGTAAGAATTATTGAAGAATCTGACCTTACCTCCAGTCAAAGGAATATTCAGGAGGTAAATGCTTCGGTATATATTTTCCAAGCCTCGGCGCTTCTAAAGTACCTACCTCAGCTGGAAAACCAAAACCAACAAGGAGAATACTATCTTACCGATATCTTTGAAAAAATGAAATTAGATAATCTGGGAATTTTTGTGTTTTGTCAGGAAAAAAACCCTGAGATGCTTATGGGAATAAATAGTCGTAAAGACCTGGTCAAAGCCAACAGGTTATTAAAAGAAAAAATAATTGAGGGGTTTTTGGAATCTGGAGTAACTATTATTGACCCTGAATCTACCTATATAGAAGAAAATGTTTCCATCGAACAGGATGTAATTATCTACCCATTTTCTTTTTTAATGGGAAATACTGTTATAAAAAGTGATGCTATTATTGGACCCGGCGCACTGATTAAGAACTCGGTAATCGGTAATGGATGTAAAATCTATTATTCTGAAATTGAAGAGGCAACCCTGGAACAAGGGGTTAAGGTGGGACCTTTTTCTCATCTCAGGTCAGGCACCTATGTTAAAAGAGGAGCTAAAATAGGTAATTACGCAGAGTTAAAAAATTCTGTAATTGGTGAGAATACCAAGGTATCTCATGTATCCTATCTGGGAGATTCTACTGTAGGAGAGGGAGTTAATATCGGAGCGGGAACTATTGTATGTAATTACGATGGCGAAAAAAAACACCCCACAGTTATTGAAGATGAGGTTTTTGTGGGGAGCAATTCAACCTTAATTGCTCCTTTACGAATCGGAAAAGGGGCTTACATAGCAGGTGGCTCGGTAATTAATATTGATGTACCACCTGAAGCATTGGCTTTAGGTAGAGAAAGACAGGTTATTAAAGAAGGCTGGGTGAAAAAGAGAAAGGAAAGGAGAAAAAATCGTGGCTAACTTCGATGAAGTAAAGATTTTTTCAGGAAGCGGCAACCTGGAGTTATCCAGAAAGGTTGCCAAATACATTGGCTTACCCCTGGGCGATATTGCTTTGAGTAAATTTGCTGATGGTGAAATTAATGTGCAGATAAAAGAAAGTGTTAGAGGGCTGGATATATTTCTCATTCAATCAACCTGCAGGCCAGTCAACGAAAATTATATGGAACTGTTAATTATCGTGGATGCTTTAAGACGAGCCTCTGCCAGATCCATAAATGTTATAACGCCTTATTTTGGATATGCTCGCCAGGATAGAAAAGCTAAAGGAAGAGAGCCTATAACTGCCAAACTAATGGCTAATCTATTAACTGCTGCGGGAGCCAGCCGAATGGTGGCAGTTGATTTGCATAGTGGTCAAATTCAGGGATTTTTTGATATTCCCCTGGATAATTTAAGTTCGCTCTTTATTTTTTATAATTATTTGAAAAAGAAAAAACTTACCGAGGTGGTTGTGGCCAGTCCTGACCCGGGGAGTATCGCTCGTTCAAGGTCTTTAGCTGAAGAGTTTCAAGCCCCCCTGGCAGTGGTCGATAAAAGAAGACCCCTACCCAATGCTTCTGAGGTTATGAATGTAATAGGAGAAGTAGAGGGAAAAACAGTTATCATGCTTGATGATATGATTGATACGGGAGGGACTGCTGCTCAAGCAGCAATGGAACTGAGGAGGAGAGGTGCAAAAGATATGTACATTTGCGCTACCCATGCTGTTTTTTCTGATGAGGCAACCAAAAAGCTTCAGAGTTGCGGGGCTACCGAAGTTATAGTAACTGATACCATTCCTCTTTCGGATAACTCCCTTCTCCCCAACCTTACCGTGTTGAGTGTAGCTCCTCTTATCGGGGAAGGGATTGTAAGGATAGTATCTCATAGCTCTATCAGTGAATTATTTGAGAAAAAGGTTGGAAAAGAAGATATCCCCACGCTTTTCGACCGTGATTGATAGATAGGTGCACCTTTTATTAGGTTTAGGTAATCCCGGAAGGGAATATATTTTTACCAAGCACAATGCTGGATTTAGAACTCTGGACCTGTTAGCCAGAGAATATAAACTAAGCTGGGTTAAAAAATATCGTGGTCTATATAGTTCTTTTATATATAACAGTCAAACCGTAGAAATGATAAAACCTCATACTTATATGAATTTAAGCGGACTTTCTATTGTTTCTTATTTGAAATCACAAAAAATTGATATTTCAGAACTTACCAAAAATATGCTGATAATTCATGATGATTTAGATTTACCTTTAGGGGTTATCAGGTTTAAACAGGAGGGTAGTTCTGGAGGACAAAAAGGAGTAGAATCTATAATTGCTATGATGGGAACTAAATCATTTTCCAGGTTGAAAATCGGTATTGGAAGACCACCTGGAGGAATGAGTGGAGAAGAATTCGTATTGCTACCTTTTACGGGAGATTCTGCTATATTATTTGAAGAAACGATAGATAGAGCAGTGGTAGCATTAAAGTGTTACCTGGACAAGGGGATTTCTTACGCCCAATCTTTATTTAATTAATTTTGGATTTAAAACCTTTAATACATTTTTTTAATTCACCTTTTTTTCAAGACCTTTCTTCTCATTTAGAAAAAGAAAAAGGCGTTAGCCTCTTAGCTCCTAAACCTCAGTCCTGGTCATTGCTATTTACCGCATTAAGCCAGCTTAAACCATTATTAATAATCATCCCTTTTAAAGAAGCTTATATTCTTTCGCTGGAAATGGTTTCCTGGGGTAACCAGGTTAAACTCCTTTCCCCTAAAAGTGAAGACTTAGAAAAAGATCTCCTGGATTTTTACCATCCTGGTAGCGCCAATAAAACTGTTTATTTAGCAACCAGCGATATCCTTAACTTATCTGTAGTTTCCAGGGAAACCCCAGAATGGATGGTCTATAAAGGCGAGGTTATACCGCGAGATAATTTTATAAACCTTCTGCATTCCAGGAATTTCCATAGAACTAATATAGTTATGCAGCCTGGAGAATATGCTATCAGAGGTTATATTCTGGATATCTTTGAACCGGTAGATAACCAGATATATAGAATTGAATTCGATGAAAAAGATGAAATAAAGGATATCAGGACGGTTGATTTACAAACTCAGATATCTCAAGGGCATATATCCTTCTTTACTATTAAAGGAAGCAAGATTAATTCCAATGAAGATTCCCTCCCCTTTTATAAAACAATCCCTGAACAATACTCATTGATTGCTCTGCAAAAGTCCTATCTGGAAGCAGAAATTGAGGATAATTCCTGTCTCAGAGAACTTAATTGGGATTTAATAATCAATACCGAAAAGAAAAAAGATAATCAATTAGAATTTGAGGTATCAGAACCCTTCCCCCTTGATAGTTTTAATGGACAGCAAATTATAATCACTGAATATGTAAACCGTGTTAGTAAAATTGTAAAAGACTCAGTTTTAGTTTTCAGGGGAAAGATAAGAGCCGGATTCAGCTTGCCCGGGAAAGTGCTAAATGTTATCAGCGATAAAGAACTGTTTGAGGTAAAGACCAGCACTTATCCGCCTCCAACAAGGCGCAAGCAGGTACCTGTAGAAATATTAGAGGGGTTTGAAAGAAACTCTCCCATAGTTCATTTGAACTATGGTATAGGCCTATTTAAAGGACTTAAGCCCGTGGAAATGGCTGGTGAGATTGGGGAGTTCATGGAACTGGAGTTTGCTGGAGGCGATAAGTTGTATGTACCTTTTGATCAACTTTTCCAGATCAGGAGATACTCAGGTTCTTCTGACTACTCACTTTCCTCGCTTGATAATAAAGAATGGTTTAAAGCCAAAAAGAGCGCTGAAGATAGAGCTGGTGTAATAGCAGACAAGCTTTTAGAAATATATGCCCAGAGAAAGTTACAAAAAGGTTTTACCTTTCAATTAGATGAAGAAGGGGAAGAAGAATTTAAAAAAGGGTTTCTTTATGAAGAGACGCCTGACCAGCTCAAAACCATTGAGCAAGTTAAAGCAGATATGGCTTCGTCAATTATTATGGACCGTCTTATCTGCGGTGATGTAGGGTATGGAAAGACTGAAGTTGCCCTGAGAGCATCTTACCAGGCAGTTTATAATAATAAGCAGGTTGCACTGTTGGTTCCAACTACTATTCTGGCTCATCAGCACTATTTGCTTTTCCAGGAAAGATTTGCTCCCTTCCCTGTAAATGTGGGAGTCCTCTCCAGTTTTGTCTCCCGTAAGGAGATTAAAAAAACTTTAAGGGGGATGAAAGATGGTTGGATGGATATCGTTATTGGTACCCATAGTTTGTTGCAAAAGGATATAGTATTCAAGAATCTCGGTTTACTAATAATCGACGAAGAACATAAATTCGGTGTTCTGCAGAAAGAAAAGATAAAAGACCTTAAAATGAATGTTGATACACTTTCTCTAAGTGCTACCCCTATCCCGAGAACTTTGAAAATGTCTCTTGAAGGTATCAAAGAGGTTAGCTTACTTTATACTCCTCCTCTGGGTAGATTGGAGGTAAAAGTAGTTAATAAACCCTATGATTTAATGATGGTCAAAGAAGCTATTGAAAGAGAGATAAAAAGGGGAGGACAGGTGTTTTATGTTCATAATAGAATTAAAACCCTTTCCAGCATTGAAGAGAAATTAAAGAAAATAGTCCCTCAGGTCTCAATTGGAGTTGCTCATGGTCAGATGGATAAAAGAAAGCTCGAAAATATCATGTGGAAATTTTATAGTGGCGAGATAAAGATGCTTTTATCCACAACTATTATTGAATCAGGATTGGATATTCCCCAGGCAAATACCCTGATTGTGGATGACGCTCAAAATCTTGGCCTGTCTGAATTGTACCAACTCAGGGGAAGGGTAGGACGGTCTAATGTCAGGGGATATGTATACTTATTTTATTCTCCTAAAAGCTTAACCAGGGAAGCCGAAGAAAGACTTAAGGCTATTATTGAAAACTCTGGTTTAGGCTCGGGTTTCCGTATAGCAGTTATAGATATGGAAATAAGAGGTACCGGTAATTTCTTTGGTCCAGAGCAACATGGAAATATTGTAAAAGTTGGCCTCGACCTTTTTACCGAAATGGTAGTAAAAAAATTAAAGGGTTCTCCTGATATTGAATCACAACCACCTCCAATAATAAGTGTAACTACGGACTGTCAGGCATATTTACCGATATACTACATTACGGATGAAGCATTACGGTTATATTTTTACAAAAGACTGAGCAGTTGTTCTACCAGCGAAGAAATTATAAAACTCAAAGAGGAGTTAATTGATAGGTTTGGAAAAATTCCCCAAGAAGCAGATAATTTATTTAAAATAGTGTTATTTAAAAGAAAAGCTGAGGAGTTCAAAGCTAAAGAATTAGTGATAAAAAAAGGCGAAGCTGTCATTATTTTTGATAGGATAATCAGTAAGGAGGAGCATCCATTTTTTAAAGAAAGTAAGGCGATTAATAAGTTTATGGTGTTTTATGATTTTTAGGATTTGGTATAATAGAAAATGAGCTACGATAAAACATTGAATTTACCTAAAACAAATTTTTCCATGAAAGCTAACCTTACTCAGAAGGAGCCTAGGTGGCTTGAATTCTGGGAAAAAGCCGATGTTTATAATAAGATGTTAGCCAGTAATAATATCACTAAAAGATTTATTCTGCACGATGGACCACCTTATGCTAACGGAGATATTCATCTCGGTCATGCTCTTAACAAGATACTGAAAGACACTATTGTACGCTATAAATCTATGAACGGATACTATTCCCCTTATGTTCCTGGGTGGGATTGTCATGGACTTCCTACCGAGCAGGAAGTAGCCAAAAGACTGAAAATCGATAGGAAAACAGTTTCAATTACTGAGTGGAGACAAAAATGCCGTGAAACAGCCTGGTTATATATTAACCGGCAGAGGGAGCAATTTAAAAGGTTAGGTATCTTTGGAGATTGGGAAAACCCTTATAAAACCCTGGATAATGCTTATGAAGCTACCCAGATTAATATTTTTGCGGAAATGTACTTTGAAGGATACCTTTATCGCGATTTTAAAACTGTTCTCTGGTGCCCCCATTGCGAAACCTCTTTAGCTGATGCTGAAATTGAATACGAAGATAAATACTCACATTCAACTTATGTAAAATTTCCCCTGGTAGATGAACCTGGAACTTTTTTCCTCATCTGGACTACAACACCCTGGACCTTACCTGGAAACAGGGCTGTGGCAGTTCATCCTGAGGGGAAATATATAGTTGTTGAGTTTGGTAACGAAAAGATAATTCTTCTTGCAGACAGGCTTTCTGATATTCTGAACCAAACTGGACTCAAAAACGGTTTAATAAGTAAAACTGTATCAGGAAAAGAGTTAGCGGGGTTAAGTTATTACCACCCCTTGTTTGGAACCTCCCAAAAAGCTCTGGCAGAGGATTGGGTATCCCTCGAGGAAGGATCGGGAATTGTACATGTTGCACCTGGACACGGAGAAATAGACCATTTAACTGGAAAAAAGCATGGTTTAGACCTTCAATCCCCGGTTGACGAGAGAGGGATATTAACTATGGATGCAGGTCAATTTTCTGGCTTATCTTATAAAGATGCTGAAAAAGACATATTAGAATATTTAACTAACAAAAATTTGCTTTTTTGGTCAGGTAGGTTACAACATAGTTACCCACACTGTTGGAGATGTCACAAACCTGTCATTTACAGAGCAGCTTTGCAATGGTTTGTGGATGTTGATAAATATCGGACCCAGGCTTTAGAGAGTATTGATGAAGTTAAATGGTTACCTGAAGGTACTGTAAACCGTATTAAGTCAATGGTAGAAAGTCGTCCAGACTGGTGCCTATCCCGTCAAAGAGCCTGGGGAGTCCCTATACCTGTTTTTTATTGCAGAAACTGCCAGGAAGTAGTTTTAAATAAAGAAATTATCCAGCATCTTACCGCTTTATTTTTACAACACAGTTCAGACATCTGGTTTGAAAATGATGAAAAACAACTTTTACCACCTGATACCCGGTGTCTTAACTGTCATGGTGATATTTTTGAGAAAGAAAAGGATATTATGGACGTTTGGTTTGACTCTGGCATATCACATTATGCAGTTCTGGAAAAAAGGAAAGAATTAGGGTGGCCAGCCGACCTTTACCTTGAAGGTTCAGACCAACATAGAGGTTGGTTCCAGACCTCGCTTTTAACCTCAGTTCCTCTTAAACAAACCGCTCCCTATAAAATAGTATTTACCAGCGGATGGATAGTGGATGAAAAAGGAAGAACTATGCATAAATCACTGGGGAATGTTATCAGTCCCTTAGAAGTAATTAATAAACATGGTGCTGATGTTCTCAGGTTAACCCTTACCGGATCCGATTTTAGTAGAGATGTATCGGTTTCTAAGGATATCTTAGAACAGTTTTCTAATATCTACCGTAAAATAAGGAATACTTTAAGATTTATGTTAGGAAATCTTCAAGATTATAAGGAAACTGAAGATGTATCCTATGCTGATTTAGGTGAGCTAAATCAATGGATTCTACATAGGCTAAACAATCTGGTGAATGATGTTCGCGAAGCAATGGACGAATATAAATTTTATAGGTTTCACCGTCTTTTACATGATTTCTGCGAAAAAGATTTGAGCGCTTTTTATTTAGATGTTTTAAAAGATAGGCTATATGTTTTACAACCGACACATCCAAGAAGGAAATCTGCTCTGACTACTCTTTATCATATTTTAAGCAGTATAACCTCACTGATGTCGCCAATACTACCTTTTACTTCGGAAGAGGTTTTTACTGAACTAAAAAATATTTCCAACTACCTGCCAATTAGTGTCCATTTAACAAGTTACCCAACCTGGAAAGAGGAGTATTTCAGGCCTGACTTAGAAGAGAAGTACAGTAAGATATTGTATTTTAGAGAAAAAGTCAATCAGGAATTAGAAATAGCCCGCAGAAATAACCTGATAAGGAGCTCACTGGAAGCAAAAGTGATAATTTATGCTGATAAAGAAAGTATTTCTTTTCTGAAACAGGTTGGTGATAAAGAACTGGAGGATATTTTTATAGTATCCAAATTAGAATTGCAGGTCAATGATAGTTTGGTTGAGGATATACAAATTTTGCATTCTGAGGGACTTAAATGTGAACGGTGCTGGAAATGGAGTGATAGTGTGGGGAAATATGAAGAACATCCTGCTATTTGCGGCAGATGTGTTGGTGAAGTTTCTGGTTTAGAAATATGATATTAATCTCCAACGACGATGGCATTCATTCTGAAGGTATATATAACTTAGTTGATGCTGTAAAAGATCTGGACGAAATTAAAGTTTTTGCTCCTGATAGCGAGCGAAGTGCTGTTTCTCATGGCTTGACTTTACATAAACCCTTAAGGATGGAAAAAACTAATTTCAGAATTAATGACATTGAAGCATATGCAATAAACGGTACACCAGCTGATTGCGTGGTTCTCGGTCTGTATAAACTGAAAGAAAATAAACCTAAGTTGATTCTTTCGGGTATTAACAGAGGTCCTAATATTGGGGTTGATGTTTTTTATTCAGGAACACTGGCTGCAGCTGTAGAAGGTTATATAGCTGGATTACCTGCTGTGGCCTTTTCTCTGGCCAGTTTTAACGACCTTCATTGGGAAACTGCTAAACGTGTTGCTTCATATATCACCCGCCTGGTAATTAAATATGGGTTACCTCCAAAAGTAGTTCTTAATGTAAATATTCCTAATATACCCTACGAAAAAATTAAAGGATACAAGTGTACAATTTTAGGGAAGTGGGAGTATCGCAACCATCTTGAAGAAAAGATAGACCCCAGAAAAGATAGTTATTACTGGCTTTCCGAACACATTGTCCATATTCCAACAGGGGATGATAGTGATGTTAAAGCGGTAAGAGATGGTTTTGTATCTGTAACTCCACTTAGTTATGTTTTAGATTGTCCTGAATGCTTTTCAACGATTGCTCAGTGGTTTGTGAATCAGGAGGTGTGATTAATTTTTCTTGATAGAGTAAACTTAACCATCAAAGGTGGAAGAGGTGGTAAAGGGTCTTTTAGCTTTGAAAAAAGGAAGTATTTTCCCCGGGGAGGTCCCGATGGAGGGGATGGAGGGGACGGGGGAAATGTAATTCTGAGAGTATCTGAAAAACTTTACGATTTATCTGCTTTTTCCCATAAGACAGTATTCTTAGCTGAAGATGGATTACCAGGACAAAAAAGACAGAAAGCTGGAAGGTCTGGAAAAGACCTGATTATTGAGGTTCCTGCAGGTACCAGGGTAATAGATGTTCTCCAGGATCGGCTAATTATCGACATGATTAGCCCTCAACAGGAATATATCATTGCTAAAGGTGGCAGAGGTGGCAGAGGTAATGTTCATTTTAAATCTTCTACTAATAGGTCTCCGAGATATGCTGAGTGGGGTGAAATAGGAGATGAAAAATCTATAGTTTTAGACTTATCTCTTTTATTGGATGTAGCTATCCTGGGGGCTCCCAATAGTGGGAAATCTTTACTCTTAAATAAACTTACTAATGCCCAAGCGGAAGTGGATATTTATCCTTATACCACTAAGTCGCTCGTACCGGGAGTGTTAAAAAACGACCCTCCACTGGTGTTGGGAGAAATACCTTCCTTCAGGGATACTCAGGAAAATTTGAAGTACGCCAAACATTTCCAGAGAGCCAGGGTTTTTGTCTTAGTGTTAGATGTGTCTTCCGCTGAATCTGCTCAATGGTTATTAGATATTATTAATAGATATTCTTTAAAAAATATACTAATAGTATTTAATAAAGTTGATTTAGTTAGCAGTGAGGAATTTATAAAAGAATTTCTTAGTGAACTTATTGAATTAACAGGCCATCAACCACCATATGTAAAGACATCTGCTGAAAGTGGCGAAGGAATTGTGGAGCTAAAGCAGGCCTTATATAATTTATATGCTATGCCTATCGCTCATGTTTTTGAAGTTTCTAAAGATAATAAATTTCTGGAGGAATTTCAGTTACCATTAGTAATTAAGTTAGAATCGGGAGATTTTGAGATAAAAAGCCATGAAATTGAAAAATCCCTCTCTTCTATTAATATCGATACCCGTCGAGGGATTCAGCTATTACAGAAAAAAATAAGAGATTCTGGTTTGGAAAAGCTTCTGATTAAAAAGGGTATAAAGCCTTATGACCGGGTTAAAATTGGCGATACCTGGTTCACCTACTTAGCTGATGAGTGATAAGAAATATGGTTTAATTGGAGGAACCTTTGACCCTGTGCATATCGGTCATTTATTAAATGCCCAGTATGCCATTGAGTTTCTGAACCTAACGAATTTTTTTTACATTCCGGCTTTTATTCCACCCCATAAACAGGATATTTTTATTACTCCCTACCACCACCGGGTAAAGATGCTTGAATTAGCCTGTTTGAATAATGAAAAATTTGCTATTCTCAACCTGGAAAGGGAAAGAGGGGGAGTGTCTTATACAGTTGAAACTTTAAAGGAGTTAAGGAAACTCTGGGGAGAAAAAGTGGAGATCTATTATCTTTTAGGTACCGACTCATTCCTGGAACTTCCAACCTGGAAAAACCCCCGGGAAATATCTTCTTTAGCCAGGTTAGTTGTATTAATGAGAAATCAAAACTACTATCCCCTGGATGATTTTAAAAAAGTAAGGGACCTGCTTGTCCCCTCATCGGTTATGGAAATCCCGGGAAGGGTTATTGATATTAGAGCTTCAGAAATTAGAAAACGAGTAAAGCTTGGTCTGTCAATAAAGTATATGGTGACTAAGGAAGTTGAAGATTATATATATACAAATAAACTTTATAGTTAAAGGAGGAAAGAAAACTGGAGCAAACGGTAAATGATTTATTTAACAGGGTAGTAACATTATTATGTAATTTACAGGTTGAACAACTGGTATCCATTGATGTAAGAAATAACATTGCTCTTTTTGATTACCTTGTAGTTGGGACTATCACTTCTTCAGCCCACGCAGGGGGTGTTGTCAAAACTATGTTAGAGGACCGAGATTTAAAGAAGGTAATTATTGGCGTTGAAGGTGTGGATAAAAGCGGATGGATTTTAATTGATTTTGATCATTTTCTTCTAAACTTGATGGATGACCAGACCAGGGATTATTATCGCCTCGAAGATAAATGGTATAAATCTTCTATGGTAAAATTATGTGATACGCCTGAGTGAATGTTTGCAACCGCATGCGTTGCTTTTAGCAACTCATGAGGAAAGTCCGGGCTCCATAGGGCAAAAGGCTGGGTAATACCCAGCGAGGGCGACCTCGGGAGAGTGCCACAGAGACTATACCGCCTGTTTATAACAGGTAAGGGTGCAAAGGTGGGGTAAGAGCCCACCGTGCAGAGGGTGACTGAAGCAGCAGGGTAAACCCCCTTTGGAGCAAGGCCAAATAGGAAGGCGACGACGGTGCCCCTCGAGCCTTCGGGTAGGCCGCTTGAGATGTTGAGTAATCAATATTCTTAGATAGATGGTTGCACCAGGACAGAACCCGGCTTATGGTTCACTCAGGCGTTTATCTTATTTTTTGACAAAAAGAGGTATCACTTATGTTTTACATAACAACTCCTATATACTATGTTAATGCTCGTCCCCACCTGGGTACTACCTATACTACTGTAATTGCTGATGTTATAGCTCGTTATTACCGGTTGATGGGTGAAGATACCTTCTTTTTAACTGGTACCGACGAACATGGAATAAATATTCAGCGAATTGCGGAAAGCAAGCAAATTACACCCCAACAACATTGTGATGAAATTTCTTCAATTTTTCAAGAAACCTGGAGAAAACTGGGCATTCAATATGATGACTTTATCAGGACCTCTGAAGATAGGCATATTAAAATTGTACAAAAGGTGTTCGAGTCTTTACTTAACAAAGGTGTGCTGTACAAGGGCTTTTACAAAGGGTGGTATTGCCCTCATTGTGAATCCTATTATAATTTTGAGGAACTGGAAGAAGCTAACTGCCCTGTCCACCAAAACAAGGTTGATTATTTAGAGGAAGAGACCTATTTTTTCTCCTGGAGCAAATACCAGGAAAAGCTTTTAGAATACTATGCTAACCACCCCGGTTTCGTGGTTCCCGAAAACAGGTACCGCGAGATTATTTCCTTTGTTGAAAGGGGATTAAAAGATATTTCAGTTAGTAGAACCAGCGTTAGCTGGGGAATCCCGGTAGTTAGCTCTCCTGAACATACCGTATATGTTTGGCTGGATGCCTTGCTGAATTACCTCAGTGCTGTGGGTTTTAATAGTGATGGGGCTCTTTTTTCTTTCTGGTGGCCTCCAGGGGTGCAGGTGATGGCTAAAGACATTCTAAGGCAACACGCTGCCCTCTGGCCGGCTGTATTAATGGCTCTTGATTTACCTCTCCCTGGCCATATAATGGTACACGAATATTTTTTGGTGACAGGCTCTAGGATGTCAAAAACAAGAGGAAATGTTTTTGATCCATTAGTTTTAATTGATGAATTGAGTAAGTTATCCGGTGTAGACCCGCAAATTAGCACGGATGCTTTGAGATATTTTTTAATAAAAGATGGTCCAGAAAGGAATGATTCAGATTTTAGTTTTGAGTCTTTTATTAACAGGTTCAAGGTTGATTTAGCCAATGACTGGGGTAACCTCATTAACAGAACTTTCGGGTTGATGCTCAGGGTAGGATTAAACAAAGTACCTGACCCTGATGAACTTTATGATAGCGAATTCAAAACTGAAATTCAGAAATATATTAAACTGTACCATCAGTGCTTCTTTCAGCTCAGCCCTAAGGAAGCTTTAAACCAAATTTGTGCAATTCTAAGGTTTTTAAACACTTATATTGATATCCACAGACCCTGGAGTGCCGAAGAGAAAAAAAGAGATAACTGCCTCTATCATATTCTTGAAGGAATTAGAATAGTTTCTATTCTTATGTTACCTTTCATGCCCTTTAGTTCTGAGTTAATACTCAGATCCTTGAACTACTGTACTGATAAATTAGATTTGAGAACAGAAACATCGTTATTTAAAATTAAACCTCATACGCCTATTTTTCTTAATTTACCTCCACTTTTTCCCAGGCTGAAATGATTAAGCTAATAGATAGTCACACTCATCTTAACTCCCATAAGTTATTACCACATTTAGACGATGTTATCAGGGAAAGCAATAAAATTGGTCTGATATCTATGTTAAATGTAGGGTATGATTTTTCTACCAGTCTTAAGGGAATAGAGATAGCTTCTAAATACCAGAATATTTATACCTCAGTAGGTCTTCACCCTAACGATATTAAAGGATTTAATGTTAAAACCTTAGAGGATTATAAGCGTTTATTAGAAAAACCCCGGGTGATTGCTATTGGAGAAGTAGGTCTTGATTATTTTAGAAATCCTGAACATAAAAACGACCAAAAAAAAGTTATGGAGTTTTTTATCGACCTTGCTTTACAGGCACAATTACCATTAATATTGCATATTAGAGATGCTTACAATGAATGTTATGATATGCTAAATTCGTTTAATGAATTACCCAGGATTATTTTTCATTGTTTTTCTGGTAATAAAAATGATGCTAAATTAGCTCTGGATTACGACAGCTGTATTTCCTTTGCTGGCAATATTACTTACCCCAAAGCTAATCTATTAAGAGATACTCTTTCTTCTATACCTCTAAACAGAATACTCTTAGAAACGGATGCACCTTATTTGCCACCTCAATCTTTCAGGGGTAAAATATGTCAGCCTTCATTTATTCTGGAAACTTATTCCACAGTTGCAAAATTAAGAAAGGTTAGTTTGGAAAGTTTGAGCCAAACAATACTTGATAGTTATAATAAATTGTTTAGAGGTGTTGCATGACTGAAAAAGTTGCTGAAAAAATTAATATTATCATCAATCAGAAATGGTGTAAAAAATGTGGGATATGTGTTTCTTTTTGCCCCACCAATGTCTTGGAGCTCGATGCTAAAATTGGTGTAATAGTTAAAGATATATCTGCTTGCATCAATTGTAAGCTTTGCGAACTGAGATGCCCGGATTTTGCTATTGAAGTAATTATAGAAGGCGATGAGAGAGAAAATACTGGTAGTTGAAAGAGAAGCGTTTTTTGAACCTGGATTTTTTGAAGGTTTTTTAATTTTTGATAAATGCACTAGATATCTAAATGTCATAGAGAATAAATCATTTTCTGCTGAAAGAACAGTAGTAGAAACAAATATTAATTTAAAGCAATTAATATCTTATGCCATTGTAAAATCTGGAAATGATATTTTTGTTTACCAGAGGGTTACCGGTAACGAAAAAAGACTGAGAGATTT
>QLUP01000050.1 GCA_018725485.1 Candidatus Lithacetigena glycinireducens
GAACCCCTGATATAAAGAGGGGATGTAGTAAATTTTGAACCATTTCTCACCTTGCAACCACTTTCTATCCTGCAACCGCTACTTATCCTACTACCTCTACCTATCTTACAATAATCTCCTATCCAGCAATGGCTTCCCACCCAACAATTACCTCCTATCCAACAATAATCTCCTATCCAACAATTGCTTCCTATCCTGAAATCATTACCTATTCTGCAATTACTTCCTATCCTAATACTCCATTTTTCAAACTCCTCTTGCAATTCACTAATGTTAATATACTCAATCCATTTTTCATCTCCCATAAAATAAATTTTCTTTATGCTTTTCATTTTATACCCCCTATATCTGGCAATGGGATAATCTTATCAAACTCAACCTCCTCGCTAGGTGGCAAATTCCGTATCACATCTCTAAAACTTTCGCACTCATTGTATTGCTTAATGCATTTGTCAAGTTCAATCTTCTGCCCCCGTATTATGCCATCACCTGCTATGTTTTTTGTCTGTAATACTTCAACTGCCTGCTTACAATCCTTCAACTCTCTGTTCAGTCGGGTGATATACATCTTTGTCTGACTAATAACAATTACTATCCCCAGACAAATGGTAACGGCAAAAAGGATTTTGAAAAACTTATCCTCTGTCCGATGCCATCTTTCCCTTGTATTCCTCCAAAACCTTTTTAGTTTTCTACGCATCTTTCACCTCCCCCACCTTGCCTCAACTTCTTTTCTTAGATACTCTATGTTTTTCAACAACTCTTCCTTACCCTCTTCTCCATACGCCTGTAAATATTTTTTTATAAGCGTGGGATACACTCCATACCTTACTTCTCCTTGCTTCACATAACTACTGTCACTTTCTACTACTACGGAAATAGCCATCAAAATTTCATCTTTCATTTTTTACCTCCCTTGCTAATTTTTCATCGCAACTTTCCTTCGGCATAGTCCATATAGAAAATACTGTATGCTTTACACCATTAAAATCCCCCGCAAAGACGGGGATAATCCAATCCTCTTTTTCATCTTTGGGAATAGTGATATAACCCCTCCAATCACAGTAGTGAGCCTTTGGACAAATTGGAATAAGGATGTCAAAAAGTTTTATGTCATACTCCGCCCCTACCTTCTCACACTCCGCTCTTGCCCTATTCCGCTCCGCCTTTGCTTTATTTCGCTCTGCCGCTATCTTATCCAATTCTGCCTCTGTTATGTTGTCCTTCTCATCTGCCATAAAATGCTTCTCCTCTGCTTTATCATATTCTGCCTCTGCTTTATCGTATTCCGCCTCCAACTCGTCAAGTTTTCTTTCACCTAACTCACTTATCTTATCCCTAATGCTTTTCACTTCCTCTAATGTGTAGTATCTACTCATCTTTTGCCTCCCTTCAGACTTCTCCCTTGTAGTATCAGTTAGAACTTTCTTAAATTCTGGTAATCCTCTCTTATGTTCTTTGATTGTTTTGCTACATCCATTCAAGATTGCGTGGAAGTGTGCAGGACAAAAATGCCTTTTCTCTTTATTATATCTCTCATAACAATAAATCCAACCACATTTTTTACACTTTTTCATCTTATTGTGCCTCCTTTGCCCCAAATATTATTCTAATTAACTGCACATAATATTTTACTGCCTCTTTATCTGCCTTACTACCAAATATCTTAAACCACATATCTTTTAATTTATCTATGCTTTTCTGCATCATCTTTCACCTCCCTTGCTAATTTCTCATCGCAACTTCCTTTCGGCTTGGTCCATATAGAAAATGCTTTGTGCTTTACACCATTAAAATCCCCTGTAAATACTGGTATAATCCACTCCTCATCTTCACTTTTAGGAATAGCAAGATAACCTCTCCACTCAATATAATACGCCTCTGGACAAAGTGAGATAAGAATTTTAAAAAGTTTCGTATCATATTCCGCCATTGCATCATACAACTCATCCCTTGCCTTATTATACCTCGCCTCTGCCTCTTTCCACTCTTTCCTTGTCTTGTTCCAGTCCGCTATCTTATTCCACTCTGTTCTTGCCCCTTTCCACCTTACCCCCGCCTTATTCCACTCTACCCTTGCTTTACTCCACCCTGCCATTACTTCATTCCACCCTACCCTTATCTTTTTCCACTCTTCCCTTGTCTTGTCCCACTCTTCCTCCAGTTGGGGGAAGGTTCTCTCCCCCAACTTGCTTATTTCATCTCTAACATTTTTTACCTCTTTAAGCGTATAGCATTTACTCATCTTTCACCTCCTTTGCTTCACTCCCATTACAACTGCTTCTCGGCATCTCCCAAATAGAAAACGCTTTGTGTTCCATATCTTTGTAATCCCCTGTAAAAACAGGTATAATCCAATCCTCTTTTTCACTCTTGGGGAGTGCAAGATAACCATTCCAATCACGATAATATGCCTCTGGACAGATTACAAGAAGAAGGGTAAAAAGTTTCATATCCCACTCCGCCCTTGCCTTGTTCCACTCCGCCACTGCCTTGTTCCACTCCGCCACTGCCTTACTCCACTCTGCCTTATCCCGCTCTACCATTGACTGGGTGATAAGAACTTGGCTATGCAATTGATTACCCCACCTTACCCATACTTTTTCCCACTCCACCCCTGCCTTATTCCACTTCACCCTTGCCCTATCCCGCTCCGCCTCCAACTCATCAAACTTCCTCTCTCCCAGCCTGCTTATTTCATCTCTAATGCTTTTCACCTCTTCAAGTGTATAGTATTTACTCATCCTTCACCTCCCTTGCTTCATCCTCATCACAACTATTTTTCGGTATAGTCCAAATAGAAAATGCTGTATGTCTTACATCATTAAGACCCGCTGTATAATCCCCTGTAAATAAGGGAATAATCCACTCCCTTTTTTTATCTTTGGGAATAGCAAGATAACCTTTCCAGTCACGATGATATGCCTCTGGACAGATTTGAGTAAGGAGAGTAAAAAGTTTTGCATCCCACTTCGCTTCTGCTTCCTTCCTCTCCGCCTTTGCCTTTTCTACCGTTATCTTATTTGACTCCGTTCTTGCCTTTCTCCACTCAGCCATTACCTCTTCCAACCTTACTTCTATTAAAGGAAAACTCCTTTCCCCTAACTGGCTTATCTTATCTCTAATTGCCCTTACCTCTTCAAGTGTGTAATGTTTATTCATCCTTTACCTCCTTTGCTTCACTCCCATTACAACTATGTCTCGGCATCTCCCATATAGAGAATGCTGTGTGTTCCATACTTTTGTAATTCCCAGAAAACACAGGTATAATCCAAAGTTCATCTTCATCTTCGTTCTTTGGGATACCAAGATAACCGCTCTCACGGTAATGTGCCTCCGGACAAACTGAAGTAAGAATATCAAAGAGTTTTATATCCCACTCCGCCCCTGCCTTATTCAACCTTACCTTTGCTTCATCCCACTCCGCTACCATCTTGTCCCACTCCGCCACTGCCTTACCCAACTCTGCCCTTGTCTCATACCATCCTTCCCCTGTCTTATTCCTCTCTGCCATTGCCTTATCACACTCTACCTTTGCCTTATTATACTCTGCCTCTGCCCTATTCTGCTCCGCCTCCAGTGAAGGAAAATTTCTTTCACCTAGTTTACTTATTTCGTCCCTTATTCTTCTTACTTCTTCAAGTGTCCTCATTTCACCTCCTTTACCTAAAAACCCTTATAAAATCAAGGAAACCCCACCAGACGCACAAAAAGGCATCAAATTGCGGTTTTGTGAGTTTTCGGGTATCCTACCCTATGCTGACCCAAAACTCGTTAATTTAACCCCTCCAGACGCTTCTGGGTGGCATCTGGTAAAAACTCTCCAACCCTATACCCTTATCCTTCCACATACCAGGCACTCCCCATCTGCCACCTCTTCTGCATGCGCCCCGCAGGTGCAATGCTCACCTGCCTCCAGCATCTCCCTAATGGTATCTCCCTGCTCTAACTCCTCGCTTCCACGCAATAGGGAGTTATCTATTGCTGGTCGCTCTGGTTGGAAACGCGGACCTGTTTCATATAATCCCATTACTCTGAAAACTTGTGCGGTTATGTCAAACATTTGACACCTCCTTTTTATTTTTCTTGTTTTCTACTTCCTCGTCTTTTTTTACGAGGTTAGTGAGGTAGGTTATTTGTGGGCAGAGCTGAAAACAATCCCAGTGGCAGTCAAAGAAGCAACACTCAGAGAAAATACCTCTTTTGCATTTCTCACTCCTCTCCAAATTCTGCAAGCACTTCCCCCTCACCAAGTCGGGGCACTCCTTTTTTGCTTTCACTTGCAAGGTTTTCCTTGTCATACGCTCCTCCTTATGTTTTTTTGTTCTTTCTCTCTCTCCTCTTTTATCTCCTTATGTGTCTTGACGCCTTCAATTTTTCTCGTAAGTTCATCAAGTTCCAGGTCCGAGTAGGGATACCTTGCCTCTAACTCTCCCTCTGATATACCTTCGTTCTGCAACCACTTCTGGTAAACGGAGTAGTGCAAATCGTCAAGGGGGTAGCCAGCGAGAGACATCACGGTTTTCCAAGTCTTAAATAGGGTCCATCTTATCCTCCCTATTCGCTGGATTAAATCGTAGGTGTATTTTGAGTCCATATTTCTACTTACTTCTCTTTCTTCTTTTTTCATTGCTTTACCCTCCTGTCTTCTCCCCCTATTTTTACAACCTCAAAATTCCCTACTATCCGAGACGCTATTCTATCGCTTACTCTACCCATTATTTCGCTTATGCTGTAATTTGATGTTATCATTATTTTTTTTCTCTCCATTACTTCTACCAAGTCAAAAAAGTCATACACCTTTTCAAAAACAAATTCAGTTAGTTTTTCAGTTCCGAAGTCATCAATGAAAAATGGCTTCTCACTATCAAGTAAGTCCCTTATTATCTCGTTATCATTAGCCACAATCCTTTCTCTTATCATATTTAGGAAGTCAATCATCCGATAAAACAAAATTCGCTCTGCTTTTCTTACCTCGTTGGCAACTGCACAGAGTAGATGTGTTTTACCATACCCTGCCCTTCCCCAGAGGTATATGTTTATATCTTTTTTATTTAGGAAGTCCCCGCACTTCTCTACTGCTTCTTTGTTTTTGTTGTTAATAGTAAAGTTATTAAAGGTCTTATCAATGTGCTTGCCATACATAAAACTCTTGTTTCCAAAGTTAATTATATTTGTCATATTTACCTCCCTCCTCCTCGTTTGTAGAGAATTCATCTTCCCACTCTCCTCTATCGTATTTAGCATATTTGCTCGCCTCCTCTTTCATAGTTAGTTCATCCTCCCATCTCTTGTTATTAAGGTAAGTAGATGGGTGGGGTATGAATTGTCCTTTGTCTTTTCTCCACTCTACACTTTTTTTTGCTTTCTCAACTGCTGATATAATAGTGTTTGTTAATTCTTGTGATGGTTTTAGTTTATTCCATACCTTTATTGCATATGCTTTATTTACTTTTTTAGGGTATGTTTTCCAAAAAAGGTCAAAATCGCACATGTTTGTTTTTGTTTCTACTTCTGTTTCTACTTCTGTGTATACTTCTGTGTATACTTCTGTTTGCTCCGATAGGGTATCGGTAGGGTATTGATAGGGTATCGGTAGGGTATTGATAGGGTATCGGTAGGGTATTGATAGGGTATCGTAGTAGGTTAGATAGGGTATCAATAGGGTAGAATTATGTAGTTCTCCTAAATGATTGGCAATTCCTTTGATTTGTGTTTCGCTGTATTTTGTAGTTAATTGGTATTTTAGCATATTTTTAACCCAGATTATATTATTTTCCTTATCATATCTTATGAAATCATCTTTGACAAAGATGTTCATTATACTTTGAATATCCTTTTTTGCAAGTCCTGTCTCCTCTTGTATCAAGGACAAGGGCAAATAATATATTCCAGAGTAGTGGCTGTGGGGATTTGTTATAAGATACAGGAATAGTAATTTTTCTTGCACTGATAATTTTTTTACCTTCGGGTCAGTCCAGAAGGTATGATGTATTTGTTTGAACATACCTACCTCCCTTATCCCTCCTCTTTTATTTTTATGCTTTCTGTCCCGTAGGGTATTGATAGGGTATCAATAGAGCATCGGTGTGGTATTGATAAGGGGTTGATTTTACTTTCCTCTTTTTTTCTTTTCCACATTGGGATTTTGCATCTGGGACATTGCTTGGGGGATTTTACCCTTGTTTCCCACTCATATTTACAACTTCTGCATTTTGCAATCATTTTCATTTCCCTCCTTTTGTAGTAGTAGTATTAGTATTATACCACAAAAAAAAAGCATTTGTCAATACCCCGTTGAATTTTTGTAGAAAAAAAACAAAAAGACACGAGGTCGGCAGATATTGGAAACCCCCGACAGTGGTCAGGTATATGTCGCCATATACCCTATCTACTTTCCCTCGTGTCTTGTATTTTAAATTAAAAGAGCCGGCTTTATTTTCCAAGTTTTTACCTCCTAAATTTTTACTACACTAATATTATACACTATTTTTTACCCTTTGTCAAGTCCTTGTAATTTTTCCCTTTCCATTTGTGCTTTTTGCCATCGGTTATATTTTTCTTGTCTTTCTATTTCCCAGCATGTTGACTTACATCTGGGACATTGGACAGGGTTTTCTACAAGTGGTATCCAGACATATAGACACCTTAAACACTTTTTTGTTGTTTCCATTATTACCTCCTTTAATAATCCTATATTAACATTATACCACAAAAAAAAGCATTTGTCAATACCCCGTTGCATTTGGGGTAGGCACCAGACTAGGGCAAGGGTAGGGGATTTCTCCCCTCATTAGCCGGCGCCTACCCGTTTTTGCAAGTTTCTATCTCCTAATGTTTGACAAAATCATCGTCCAATGAAATAATATCATCCTCTGCGCTCTCACAGTCCTTAATTTTCAACCGCACCTTCCCATCTCTATCCTTTGCGTAGTAGAAGTATGCCTTTATCCTTCTGCCGATGGCTTCCTCGTCATCCCACTCTATCTTATTTTTTTGCACTTCAACCCCGCCTACCGAAAGCAATAACTCTTTGCTCTCACCAGGAAAGAGCAAGACACGAATTTTCTTGCTTCCCTCTGGTTTAAGGGGTATCCAGAATACCCATAT
>QLUP01000051.1 GCA_018725485.1 Candidatus Lithacetigena glycinireducens
AACCAGCGTAGCATCTCCAAAAGAATAAAAACGAAACTTATTATTTATGGCATAATCATAAGCCTTAAGTACAAAATCCCTGCCAGCAAAAGCTGAAACCAATACCAGGTGGGATGACCTCGGTAGATGAAGGTTGGTAATAAAGGCATCAACGACCTTAAACTGGTATCCGGGCGTGATAAATAGTTCCGAAAAACCCTCTCCAGCTTTTACTGTCCTATCACTTAAAGCGGTAGTTTCCAGGGTTCTCACTGTATCTGTTCCACAGGCAAAAATCCTACTTCCCCTTTCTCTGGTTTCCCTGATTTTTTGAGCGGTAACAAGTGGTACGCAATAGTACTCGCTTTCCATCTTATGCTCTTCAATTAAATCTTCTTTGATTGGTCTGAAGCTGGTAAGTCCCATATGCAGGGTGATATAAACGATTTCCACCCCTTTATTCTTCAACTCCTCTAATAATCGGGGGGTAAAATGCAAAGCGGCTGTGGGAGCAGCAGTAGAACCATTTTTTTCTGCAAACACAGTCTGATACCTTTCCTGGTCCAAAAGTGGCTCTTTTATATAGGGTGGCAGGGGTATAGAACCATATTTATCTTGAATCTCCTCAATGGCTTTATCATCGGGAAATTTGATTATCCTCCCACCAAAAGCTGTTCTATCTACAATTTCTGCTTTAATTTCACCGAATAATACGATTTTACCAGGATTGAGTTTTTTCCCGGGTTTTACCAGGGCTTCCCAGAATCCACCTCCCCTGTGCTTTAAAAGAAATACTTCTACTTTTCCACCTGAGGGCAATTTCCCTGAAAGCCGTGCAGGTATTACCCGGGAGTCATTTAAGACTAAAACATCACCTGGAGAAAGATATTTCGTGATATCACCAAACACTCCTTCTTCAATCAATTGAGTATTTTTATACAGAATTAAAAGTCTGGAGTCATCTCGGGGTTCAATCGGTGTTTGAGCTATTAAATGTAGAGGTAAATAATATTCAAAATCCCTGGTTTCCATCAGTTAATTAACAGTATCTAACTCTTCCAGCAATTTCATGGTCAATTTCTCGGTTCTTTCCACTAAATCCGAATCAATATTTTTCAGGTTATCTGACTGTCTATGCCAGAAGGGAAGTTTTCCCTCTTTGGTTTGGTGCAGAAAAGTTACCGTTTTAAAACCGTGTTTTACTGCTACATGACTATCGGTATAACCTGAGCGGGATGATTTGGGAATAGCCTTTAACTCTAGATTCTCTTCACCCACCTTATTAAGTAGACTAACTAAATCCGGACAGGTTTCAGCTATGGTAAGGAAGGTATGCTTATCAATATAGGTTAATTCTCCCCCTTTTCCTCCGACTGAATCATAGGTAAACCAGTAAACTGGTAAATTATCAGTATTAAGTTTATTTTTATGTTTCTTAAGAAAAGCATCTGCCCCATAGGAACCAACCTCTTCACAACCGGTTAGAACAACCCAGACCTGAGTATTATTCAAAGGGTTCATTTTCAGATATTCTGCCATACTTAGAACTACCCCCACTCCACTGGCATCATCATTGGCACCCTCAACATAGCGAGTAAAATCAGGCTGAAGGGTTAAAAGAAAGACAAAGAAAATAAAAGCAGTAGGAATAAGTAATAAATTCTTATAGGCTGAAAGGTCAAAAAAGATATTTAATCCATAAAAAATACTGCTTAAAACCATAAATAGAAGACCTAAGGGTATCAAGTATTTAAATAATTCTAACCATAAGGAAGAGCTGAAAACTAATGGTGTTCGGTGAGTATCAAGATGCGCGTTTAAAATTACCCGTTTTTTTACCTCACCGTTGGCTGGAACAATAGCCCAGACATTTTGACTTTTGCCTTTGGGTAAAAACCAGCGTAAGGGGTTGGTAATAAAACTAAATTCCAGAAGTATAAAAGCCACCGCACTCAGAGTTGTGATTAAACCCAAAAGAGAACCAGCTTTCAAAAACCAGAATAACAAAGCTCCTAACAAAGCTAAACCCAGTCCGATAGAGGCAGGCCACCAGGCAGAAGTTACACTGGCAAAACTTTCTATCATGGGTGTAAAACCTATTGATTCCAGATAACCCTTCACATAATCTGCTGCTTTAGCTTCAGCTGGGGTGGTAGACCCCCGGGGACCGATTTTTTCTGAAAGGTATTTAATATGTTTCATAGCTTTGGGGAAAAAACTATCAGCACCTGTTTTCATTCTCAGCTCCTTTAAGAATATTTTAACCTTAATATAATACTACTTTTGCAGTAGTATATCACCTCTTTCATCAACCTCCAGGGTTATAGACTCGCCTGCCTTTATTTCACCCATAAGGATTTTTTGAGCCAGGAAGTCAACTACTTTTTTCTGTATGACTCTCTTTAAAGGCCTGGCTCCATAAACCGGGTCGTAACCCTCCTGTGTCAGGAAGTTTTTAAGATTATTGGTAAAGTTTAACTTGATATCTTTTTCCTGAAGTCTCTTTTCTAACTGTTTTAACTGTATTTCCACAATACCTTTAAGATGCTCCTGGGTTAGTTTTTTGAATATTACCACCCCATCAATACGGTTTAAAAATTCTGGTCTGAAAAACTTTTTTAGTTCTTCTGAAATGATTTTTTCCTGTTCAGTTCCTTCTTTGGAGGTCAAAAGGTATTCGGTAGAAATATTGGAAGTCATTATAATAATAGTATTTTTGAAATCTACAGTTTTTCCTTTCCCATCGGTAAGCCTGCCTTCATCAAACAGTTGAAGCATAACCTGGTGTACCTCGGGGTGGGCTTTTTCAATTTCGTCAAAAAGCAATACCGCATAAGGTCTCCTTCTAACTGCCTCGGTTAACTGTCCCCCTTCTTCATAACCTACATATCCTGGAGGAGCCCCGATGAGCCGGGAAACTGTATGTTTTTCCGTATATTCAGACATATCTATCCTGACCAGATTTTTCTCGTCATTAAACAGGAAATCAGCCAGGGAACGAGCCAGTTCTGTTTTACCCACTCCGGTAGGTCCTAAAAAGAGAAACACGCCCAGAGGTTTATTGAGGTCAGAAAGTCCTGAACGAGAACGCCTGATACTATCTGAAACCATTTTAACTGCTTCTTCCTGGTTTACCATTCTTTTATGGATATGATCTTCCATATGAACCAGTTTTTCTACTTCAGATTGCATCAATTTACTTACAGGCACTCCTGTCCACATAGAAATTACCTGTGCAGTATCTTCCTCTCCTACTTCCTCCTTTAACAACCTTTTCTCTATTTGCAGTTGAGAAAGTTTTTCCCCGGCTTCTTTAAGGTATCTTTCTTTTTCAGGAAGTTTACCATAGGTAATTTCTGCCATTTTTTCAAGATTTCCATCTCTTTCGGCTATTTTTAACCCTGACTTTAAATTTTCAATCTCTTCTTTAGCTTTCTTAATATTAGCTACTAACTCTTTTTCTTCTTTCCAGCTATGGGAAAGACTGTCATAATCATTTTTTAGATCAACCAGTTCCTTTTCAATATTGGTAATTTTTTCTTCATTGCCTGGTTCTTTCCTGAGAGCCTGCTTTTCCACTTCCAGTATGATTATTTTGCGTCGTAAATTATCAAGTTCCTGGGGCATTGAATCCATCTCCATTCTTAGACGGCTCGCTGCTTCATCTACTAAATCAATAGCTTTATCGGGTAGATATCTGGAAGTTATGTATCTACTGGATAACTTTGCTGCTGCAATTAAGGCTTCGTCCTTTATCTGAACTCCATGATGTATCTCATATTTTTCCTTTAATCCCCTTAAAATGGATATGGTATCTTCCACCGAAGGTTCCTCCACATAAACGGGTTGGAATCTTCTTTCCAAAGCTCTATCTTTTTCTACATATTTTCTGTATTCATCCACAGTGGTAGCACCCACGCACCTTAATTCACCCCTGGCTAACATAGGTTTTAACATATTAGAGGCATCAAGCGCTCCCTCAGCCCCTCCAGCTCCTACAAGGGTATGTAATTCATCTATAAATAGAATTATTTCACCCCCTGCAGAGGTGATTTCCTGTAAAACTGCTTTAAGGCGGTCTTCAAACTCCCCCCGGTACTTGGTTCCAGCTATAAGGGCGGACAAATCAAGCTGTAATACCCTTTTATTCTTTAGTCCTTCCGGGACATCACCCTGAACCATTCTTTGAGCTAAGCCTTCCACTATGGCAGTTTTGCCCACACCAGGGTCTCCCAGAAGAACCGGATTGTTCTTAGTTCTACGAGACAGTACCTGCATAGTTCTTCTTATTTCCTGGTCCCTGCCAATGATAGGGTCTATTTTCCCTTTACGAGCAAGGTCAGTTAGGTCTTTTCCGTATTTTTCTAAAGGTTTGTATTTCGCTTCGGGTTGTTCATCTACCACCCTCTGACTACCCCTTACATGTTTTAGGGCTTCTAAAACTCTTTCCCTGGTAATTCCTGCTTTTCTTAACATTTCAGAAGCAAAGCCACCCTCAACAACCGAAGCCAGTAGAAGATGCTCCACAGAAATATACTCATCATTTAACTGTTCCATCTCTTTTTCCGCTAAATCAAGCAAAGATTTGGTCCTGGCAGATAAATACAACTGGGAACTATAGGTTAACCGGGGTAAACTTTTTAGATGGCTTTCCAGGCTGGTAATTAGATTATTTATATTTACCCCGATCTTTTGTAAGATGTCAGTAATTATAGATTGTTGGTCCCTTAGAAGGGAAAGAATCAGATGTTCTGGAAGAAGCTCCTGATGCTTGTACTCCTCAGCATTTGCTTGGGATGCCTTCAGGGCTTCCTGGGATTTTATAGTAAATCTATTTGGTTGTTTACTCATTCGTTTTCCTCTTTTAATTCTACATTATAGATTTCCACAAACCAGGGTTTTTATACCCGGAAGGTCGGGAATGTCCTTATTTTCAGGTAAAATATATATACTAACAGGATTTATTTATAATTTAAGGACTTTTAAATTAATAACTATAGGAGGTTTATGTTGAGTAAAAAGATATTGTTAGTTATTTTAATAGTAGTTTTTGGACTATCCCTTTTTGTGGGAGGTTATTTTCTTGGCATTGCCATGAAATTACAAGAATTTGAAAATAGTAATGTGGGTATCGTTGATGAGGGAAGACCTGGTCTGCAAATTGGGAAAGTTGGTATTGACAATCAGGATTATTATGAGATATGGATACCTGCAGGTTTTCCTGATAAAACAGGTTATGGAGCAAATTTTACTTTACTAAGAAGGCTTATTCCTTTTTCTCCGGAGGTTTTAGATGTTTTAAAATCTGCTATGGTAGAACTCTTAAAGGGTCCCAATGAGGATGAAAAAGCCCAGGGAGCCTTTCCCTTAATTAAGGGAGGAACATTGTTAAGTGTGGAGGTGGATGAAAAAGGCACAGCCATACTTGATTTCTCCCAAGAGTTTGACCCTAAAGGTGGTTCGTTTGCTGTCTTTATCACCACTAAAGCAGTAGAAGAATTAGCCAGGCAGTTTATTGGTATCAATAAAGTAAAAATTTTGATTGAAGGGGTAGAAGACGCTCTTCAGCCTTAATAAATTTAAGGAGAAAATTTAATGCAAGTTTTAATTCTTTATTACTCAAAGACCGGGAATACCAGGAAATTGGCTGAAGCCATTGAAAAGGGCGTAAAGGAAGTACCCGGGGTAACCGCTATTATGAAAACCACCTCCGAAGTGATGAAGGAAGATTTTCTCAATTCCCAGGGTATTATCGCCGGCTCACCTGTATATTTTGGCTCTATGGCAGGAGAATTAAAATCAGTACTGGATAATTTTGTAAGCGTAAGAAAGTATACCGAGGGTAAAGTAGCTGCTGCTTTTGCTACTTCCGCTGACCCTTCAGGGGGGAAGGAAACTACCTTAATGTCTATACTACAGGCTTTCCTGATATACGGAATGGTAGTAGTTGGCGACCCCTTGGAGGCTACCGGTCATTATGGGGTTGCCTGCTCCGGTTCACCTGATAAAAAATGCCTGGAAAACGCTGGCAAACTGGGAAAAAGAGTTGCTCAACTGGTAAATAAGCTCTTTTCCTGATTACTTAGAAAACACTGGCTATCTTCAGTAAAAACATCTCCCTGCAGTGCTAAGGCTGTTGCCCGACACCCTATACACCTAGGTATATCACAGTATTTACACTTTCCTTTAAGGTATCTTCTGTCAAATTGATTCCTGTACTCGGATAATCTTTTTATAACCGTAGCAAAGGACTCAACCTGTAAATTTCCCAGACCTTCAGGCAACCGACGACAGGGATATACTACTCCATCAGGCATCAAGCACATGGATTCATCCCCCAGATTGCAGGTAGCTCCAAAACATTCCTTGCTTAATAAATCAATCCAGAAGGCTTTATAAGGCACCAGGTCAAAAACAGGTATCTGGAAATTCTGAGAAATGTATTCTATACATTCACACCATTGCTGAGCATTTAAAGTTTTTTCTATAATATTTTTACCTCTCCCCAGAGGGATAAACCTCTCTAAAATCAATCCTTTTATACCGTTTATCTCAGCTAACTCAACCATATCTTCTAAATACCTGTAATTATAGTCAGCCAGAGTGAACATAAAAATAACCTTTTCTGGTGGTAAAAACTTGAGATTTTCCATCACCTTATCAAACACATTAGCTCCCCTTATGGCATCATTTATTTCTCTGGTTGGTCCTTCTAAAGATATCTTTATTTGCTGGAGCAAAGGGTTATTTAAATAGGGGTGGAGCCTTTCGATAGACAAACCATTGGTTATGACATTAACTTCTTTAATTAACGAATAACAAGCCTCGTTGGCAACGCTATCCAAAAGCTCATAAGTTAAGTTGGACATTAACGGTTCACCACCGGTTAGATTTATGCTCAAGGAATCATAGCCGTTCTTCTCTAAATTAACTACCACATTTTGAAGAATGTTTAAGTTTTCAAAGAGAGACAAATCTCGCTGGTTATTAAATACTGTTTGGTAGCAGTGATGGCACCTCAAATTGCATAAATCGGTAAGATGCCATTGAAAAGAAAAGTTTTTTGCCATAGTTTGAATATAATACACTATCTTGCA
>QLUP01000052.1 GCA_018725485.1 Candidatus Lithacetigena glycinireducens
CATCCTTAAAATAAGGGTTACCGCTTCTTCCCGGCTGATGAATTCCCCAGGGCGGAAAGGCTCTTTAAGAATGAGGTCGTACTTCCTGGCCTGTTCTTCCAGTTTTACCAGGTCTTCGGGCACTTCAGTGGGATACATCTTGAGAGCTAACTTAACAAACTCACCCCTGGTCATCCAGTTATAAGGCTTAAAGGGCAATTCCAAATCACCTGTTTGGGTGAAAAATATTGCTACATCCTGTATCCATTGGGGAACATCTTTGGGAGCAACGACAGTTGCTTCGACCCTGTTATTAGTAGTTAGAGAAATATTTACAAAAGTTGTAGTTATAACCAGCGACGGAACTAAAAGAATAAACAGGATTTTTATAAACAACACACTTGGAAAACTTTTAAACATATTAAACCTCCTTTTGCATGACTACTGAAAGATACTTAGAACACTTTTTTTGAATTTTTCTTACAAGCATCACCACCTTTTTAATATCTTTTATTGTAATAATTTTACCAGAGTTTTTACCTTTATAGGGTAAAATAATATAAGCTAAATTTAAGGCGTTTAAAAATATTCAAAAAGATATAAGAGAATTACTGAAATGCCTGATAAATCAAGAGAACATGCGATATTAGTAAACAGAAAAGCGCTGGCTAATTTTGAACTGGAAGAAAGCAAAGAAGCCGGTATTATATTATTTGGTTCGGAAGTAAAATCGCTTCGGGAAGGAAAAGTATCTTTTGAAGGCTCTTACTGCGAGGTTAAAGATGGTGAAATCTGGCTTAACGGACTTACCATAGCCAGATATCGCACCTCATCAATTTTTTCATTAAAGGAAGATAGGCCGAGGAAACTGCTTCTTCATAAAAGAGAGATTGATCGTTTAGCTGGAAAGATGAGCCAAAAGGGATATACCCTTATCCCTATAAAAATATATTTCAAGGGTAGTTGGGTAAAAATCAGCATTGCCCTGGGAAAAGGAAAAAAACGGTACGATAAAAGAGAGGAAATAAAAAAGCGAGAAACTCTTAGAGAAATCTCTCGCCTTTTAAAGGGTCAGGAAACTTAAACTACCTTAGTTACTTTGTTAGCCTTTAAACACTCGGTACATACCTTTACATTCTGTACAGAATCACCAATTTTAGCTCTTATCTTCAGTAGGTTGGGAAGCCAACGCCTTTTTAATTTGACATTTGATTTACTTACATTATTTCCGGTGGTTGGTCCCTTACCACATATATCGCAAAACCTTGCCATTTATATTTAACCTCCTTAAAATCCAAAAGGTATAATTCAATTTATGGATTTACATTATACCAAAATTATTTATTTTCTGCTATATCCATCTGAGAGATTAATTTTCAAACGAGTAGTTAGGTGCTTCCTTGATGATGGTAACCCCATGAGGATGGCTTTCTCTGAATCCAGCTCGAGTAACCCTGATAAATCGGGCTTTTTCCTTCAATTCTTCCAGATTTTTAGCCCCACAGTAGCCCATTCCCACTTTAACTCCACCGATAAGTTGGAATAGAACCTCCCTGAGAGGTCCTTTAAAGGGAACCCTGCCTTCCACCCCTTCAGGAACCACTTTGTCCATCCCTTCTTGAAAATACCTATCAGTCATACCTTCTCTCATAGCACCCAGAGAACCCATCCCCCGATAGGTTTTATAGCTACGCCCCTGAAATACCTCTAACTCACCGGGACTTTCTTCGGTACCGGCTAACAATTTCCCTAACATTACCGTAGAAGCCCCTGCTGCTAAAGCTTTAACCACATCACCAGAATATCTTATGCCACCATCAGCTACTATGGTTACCCCTAATCTGCTGGCTTCGCTGTAGCAGGTTAATATCGCTGAAAGTTGAGGCTTGCCTACACCGGCTACCACCCTGGTAGTACAAATAGCCCCGGCTCCGATACCCACTTTAATTACATCAGCACCAACCTCAGCTAAACATTTGACTCCTGCAGGAGAAACCACATTACCGGCCATAATCTTTACCCTATTACCATACCTTTCCCTGAGGCTTTTAACTGTTTGAACCACTTTTTGAGAATGACCATGAGCAGTATCCAGAGTCAGGATATCCACTCCTGCTTCCAGTAATTTATCACACCTTTCCAGAGGATTTGAGGTTCCGATAGCAGCACCCACCAATAATCTTCCCTGTCCATCTTTAGAAGCAGTCGGATAATCCCTTTTTTTCTGAATATCTTTAATGGTTATCAGGCCTTTTAACTTAAACTGTTCATCAACGATAGGCAATTTCTCAATTCTATGCTTATGTAGCAGGGCTTTGGCTTCTTCTAGGGGAATCTCTTCATAACCTACAACCAGATTTTCCCGGGTCATTACTTCCTTAACCGGTTTTTCCATTTCTGTCTCAAAACGCAAATCCCTGTTAGTTACGATACCTATAAGTTTCATGCCTTCCCCGACTACCGGAAACCCAGCTATTTTATATTGCGACATCAGGTTGAGAGCATCTCCAACTGTTTGCTGGGGATAAAGAAATATGGGGTCCTTTATCATACCAAACTCCGACCTTTTTACCCTATCCACTTCCAGGGCCTGTCTTTCTATGGGCATATTCCGGTGAATAATACCTAATCCGCCTTCTCTGGCTATAGCTATGGCCATTTTGCTTTCAGTAACCGTATCCATGGCCGAACTGATGATAGGTATATACAATTCCAGGGTGTCTAACAACCTGGTTTTTACATCTACCTCCCGCGGTAACACTTCAGAATAGGCGGGTTCCAGTAACACATCATCAAAAGTTAAATTCTCTTCCAGTCCTTTAAGGCTCAACTATATCACCTGCCTTTTCAAGAAATATTTAATAATTATAACTCAATTAATCTATATTTGTGATATAATCAACTACCCTGAAAAGAGTGGTTTTACTTAAATGCTTAAAAATATTAATATTCGTAAATTTCAAATTGATGATTTTCCTTCCCTGGTTAGTATCAGTAATCTGATATACCCTGATTACCCTACTACCATTGAGGAGTTAAAACACTGGTTTGATAACTACGACCATACTAAATACCTGATGAAAAAGTATGTAGCTACCAACGAGCAGAAGGAAGTTGTGGCTTATAGCTATTATTATCATGAACCAATTCTATATCATCCCCACAAGTTTTCCCTGGAACTATCAGTCCATCCCCATTGGCAAAAACAGGGGATTGGCTCCCATTTTTATAACCTCCTGTTTAAGGAGTGGGTATCCTTAAATGCTCAAATAATTAGAGTCAGTTGTAGAGAAGATAAAGAAGACAGCCTATCTTTTATCTTTCATAGAGGTTTTAAAGAAAAAAGAAGATCCTGGGAAAGCAGGCTCCAGGTACAGGAATTCATTTTAGCCGATTTTACTCAGGTTTTTTCCCCAATAAAACAACAGGGAATCGTAATTACCACTCTGGCTGAAGAACTTAAAAAAGATGAAGCTGTCTATGAAAAACTATATGAGCACCACTCTACCACTATGGGCGATATGCCTTTACCCAATACTTACACCCGTGTATCTTTTGAGGAATTTATTAAACGGGTAATCAAATCTCCAAATCTGCTACCCGAAGCTTTCTTCATAGCCAAGGCTGGAGAACTGTATGTGGGGGAAAGTTACCTGGAAACTTCCCAGGCAGATGCCACACAGCTTTATCAGGGACAAACCGCCGTAAGACGAGAATTCCGGGGTAAAGGTATAGCCATGGCCCTTAAAGTTAAAGTTATTGAATTTGCCCAAAAGAATAATTATAAAACCATCAAAACCTGGAACGATTCTGAAAACTCCAGTATGTTAGGTATCAATCAAAGGCTTGGCTTTGTCAGGCAACCTGCCTGGATTCAGTTTGAAAAAGAGTTTGTTAAATAAAGGTTATTCTGTTTTAGAATCTTTCGGACGATATTCTTTAAGATAGAGAAAATCCGCTCCTATAGTTCGCTGGGATAGTTTAGGAATGGTGGGAATCTTTCTCTTAAAAGCACTGGCAAAAACCTGCTGTGCTACCCTTCTCACATTTTTATCGGCAAACCCCTCGCTAATCACCTCTTCTACTGTTTTCCTTTTATCTACCAGAAGATAAAGTATTTTATCTAACTCCTCGTAGGTAATCCCCATCTCGCCCTCATCGGTTTGACCAGGCCATAATCCTGCTGTAGGGACCTTAGAAAGAATACGGTCAGGCACACCCAGATATTTAGCTAACAATCTTACTTGAGTTTTGTATAAATCACCCAGAAGATAAAAAGAGGCTGCTAAATCTCCATACCAGGTCCCATAACCCATGAGAAGTTCAGTTTTGTTGCTAGAACCAGCCACGATGGCTTTTAATTTCTTAGAAAAATCAAAAACCACATTAGACCTCAGGCGAGATACAAAATTTCCCTGTCTTAACCTATCTTCAACCTGCATATCCTCAAAATATCCGAGGGCTAATTTATCCAATGAATAAATTTCGTAGTTCAGGTTTAATTCTTTGGCAACCATCAGAGCATCTTCCATATCATTTTTCGTCCAGTCTCCATAAGGTAGAATCAGAGCCAGAATATTTTTTCCCAGGGCCTCTTTAAGCAAGTATGCCGACACGGTAGAATCCAATCCGCCTGACAGACCAAAAACCATAGATTCGGCACCGGTTTTCTCTTTCTGGTCAAGAATGAAATTTACGAGTAATTTTTCAGCAAATTCGCAATTTAGATTAATCATTATTTATTTTCCCGATATTATCTTTTAGCATCAGTAAGTCCTCTTCGCGATTCAGCGGAAAAACTATGTTTTTTTTGTAGATATTTTCCAGATTTATACCAGAGGTTATAAAATCTTCATCTATGAAAGCTCCTTCTTTAACTATAAAACCGTAATTATTCAAAATCATTGAAGAACCCATAAAAGCGATACCCTCCTCAAATCCTCCCCGGCTGGAAAAGGCAATAAAAACATTAAGATAGTTGGCTAAGGTTCTAAGCAGGTATTCCATAGACTCTTTCACCGAAAAACTTTTATCTTTATCCAACCCCCTTACAGGAATAGCTGAAGAGAGAAGTAAAACATTCATTCCCTGAAGAGAGAGTAATAGATTAAGGCTCAGGTGCATAAAATCACGGCAGATTAGCATGCCCACCTTACCATAACGAGAATTTATTATTGCTACTTTTTTCCCCCGGGCAAAATACTTTAAATCCTCAAAAATCCCATGGGTTGGTAAATACACCTTGTGATGAACCCCCTTAATCTCTCCCTCTTCAAAAAATAATTGTGAAATATAAGGGTTATCATCGGTTCCTTTTTCTATTATCCCCAGAGAGAAACTGATCTCTTTAGAGATTTTCTTGAAATCATCAAGAAAGGGAGAATTAAGAGAAAGGGAGGCTTCGGCTACCCCATCCAGCAGGTAATAGCCAGTAAGAGATAGTTCAGGAAAAACCAGCACATTTACTTTTTCAGATATAGCTCTTTCCAATAAGGACAGGTGCTTCTCCTTGTTGTGTTTTAAGTCATTTAATACGGGGTTAATCTGGGCGACACCAAGCTTAAACATATTTACTCCTGTTATATCAGTTTAATGATTTTATAAAGGCTTTAACTAAGTCGGGGTCAAATTGGGTACCAGCACAGCGGTTAAGTTCTTCAATTGCCAGCTCGGTAGCCAAAACCGGCCTATAAGGCCTATCGGAAGTCATCGCTTCATAAGCATCAGCCACGGCAATTATGCGTGAATGAAAAGGAATCTGACCATTTTTTAACCCTTCCGGATATCCGGTACCATCAAATTTTTCGTGATGGTATTTAATGATACGGGCGATATCTTCCAACTGCCGTATGTGGCTGACAATCTCTGCGCCTCTCTCGGAGTGCATCTTAACCAATGAATATTCATCGCTGGTAAGACTACCCGGTTTATAAAGAATGGAATCATAGATACCGATTTTCCCGATATCATGCAGGATAGCAGATATTTTTAAAGTTTCCATTTCTTTAGCACTTAACCCCAGTTCTTTGCCTATCATAACCGAATAACGGGCTACGGACTCTGAATGGTTTTTCGTCCAGGGGCTTTTAGCATCCACTGCTTTAGCCAGGGAAAATATCAAGCCATCGTGCATTTCTTTAAGATCCTTATAAGCAAAATCCACATCCTTTAGCATGTTATAAAAAGCAGTTCGGCTTTCTTTTAATTTAGTCTCCCGATCTTTAATATCCGAAATATCAGTCATAGTTTGCACAAAATAATGAATCATACCTTGCTCATCAAAAATCGGGGTAATATTTACCAGGAAAAAACGATTTAATTTCTTATGATGCATCTCGCGGTTGACAGGTGCTAATTTTTCCATAACTGCCTTAATGGGACAGTCAGCAGGGTAATCTAAGGTGTCATAAATTACCTCATAATATTTCTTTCCTATGGCTTCTTCAAAAGAAAGACCCAGAGTATCTATCATATACTTATTAACTTTCCTGATGGTAACATCTTTATCTAATAGCATAGCACCATTAGGCATGGCATCATAGGTAGCTCTCCACTCCCCGGCTGATTCTTTCAATACATTTTCGTAGGCTAATTGAATAGAATTATCTTTAACCGCTGACCGATTTTTAAGGAAATTTCCTTTTTCATCATAGATAGCAGAAGTATTAACTACTACAGGTAAGTAGGTCCCATCATTTTTTCTTATTTCATAACTGAAATTTTCGTAAAAATCGTAGTATAACTGGTTACATAAAACCATATTAAATTCTTTATCAACGAGGCTAACTCTGTCCCCGATATTGTCAAGTACACTAAAAGTTAGACACATATCTCTAAAATTAATAAAATCAAAATCTTCGCTTTTGTGTTTTCCTTCTATCATAATAAGTAGATAAATAGTAATTTAATCATTTCTCCAGGTTAAACCATATCTTCTTTTTAATAACTTAAACCTGCTTAATAAACCGGGAACGAAAAACGATAGGGTAAGCCCTAAAACCAAATAGCGAATAAAAA
>QLUP01000053.1 GCA_018725485.1 Candidatus Lithacetigena glycinireducens
TCCATATTTCCAGGTTGTTCGCTCATAAACTGCCGTAAATACTATGACTGCAGGTGCTTCTTTAACTGAAAGTTGGCCTAAGGCAGCATTACATAGTTCGGTTCTTTTATCACCTTCTACAACCATCACCAGTTCATGCTTATGAGGACTATATTTATAAATTCCATCGGGAAGACCGTTCACATTTCCAGCAACTACATAAAGCTCAAGCGGGTAAAGTGCGCCTGCGGAAGGGGCTGTTCTAAAACCCCTTCTCGGGTAGGTAATTCCCTGTGCAGCCCAGAGGAGCTGCGAGATCTCGGCAAGGGTAAGTGGGGTATCTTTATACGTTCTGACCGATCTTCTTTTAAGCAAAGCCTGTTCGACCGAAGTGTTGCTGTCATATTTTGGCTCAGGTAGTTTTATATTTTCATTAATGGATTCCAAGGGTTCATGTTCACCTTCCCTTAGTTGCTGTAACATAAAAAGCCCTCCTATCCCCACACCTATCAATGCCATAACCATTATTATGATATGTATTTTTTTCACAACATCACCTTTTTAGATTTATTAAGCGACGTTTCTCTAGAATTAATCTTCATCTATTTCACCATACTGTGGTGGGGCTTTCCCTATAGATTCTAAAATGAGCGGATAATTTGTATCTTGCTTAGGCGATTCTATTCCTTTAAGTTCAACGATGAAGTGCCATTCATCGCCATAATCAAAAAGAAACAACATCTTTTTCCCGATATTATTGAACACTCCACCAACCCTTGTCTTTTTCACACCCTTACAATGAGTTGGCTCTAACCCTTGCTCCTTTTCTATGTCTTTAAACAATTCGTAACACTCATTCGATTCCGTCCATAATTTCAAGTTATTGAAAAACCCAAAACAGTGATCAAAATCAAAATCAAATGCATCTACTATTTCTTCTGCAAGTCTGTACAATGTAAACCTTTCTGGAATCGCCAAAATCCTGTGGGTCGTTCCTCTAATCCTTCCAAACACATCACTTAGAGTCACTTTGAGTATGCATATTTTCTCCTCCTGTTTTTCTCTAAGCTTCTTCATTGTTCATTCCTCCAAAATGTCGCCTAACTCGTTTATATACGACCTGAATATTGCATATCCTCCAATTTGGTGATATTTCTAACATTATTATCATATAAATACTCATGCCTATCATTTCTCTCTCCATTTTTTACTCCCAGGAACAAATAGTCTGATTATATATTACTCCTTTTAACCTCTTCCCTGCCCGATGCTACTCATTTAATTCTTATCTTCCTTTATAATCTGTATATTAGCCTGCTTAATAGTTTCTTCAACTGTGTTTTCATAATCAGAAATTGGTATTTCTCCATTTGTAGCAGAAATATTAATGCTTGTATTTACATCCTGGAATTTGGTTTTTATAAATCCAACCATTTTTGCGACATCAGATATTTTTCCCTGAGGAACATTTAGTTCAAGATTTATATTTTTATATACTTTCCTATCCGTTGGTAGTTCATCTCTCCGTTTTTTAACTTCAACATATATTTTATCTCTCATTTCCTGTGACATTAAATCTAAGGGTAACTTCTTTTCAACTTCATTAAGTTCAGACGGTGTTTTAGTACTTCTGATTTCTACAATTAATTTTTGCAGCTGTTCTTCGGTTACAGTCAGAGGTTTTTGAGGCTCGCATAAATCAGGTATTATTAACACTTCTCCTTCAACCAAGCTGGGTGAATAATCATCTTTAAAATTAGTGCATTTAGGTTTGCTGTTTTCTTTGTAACCGGCTCCAAATAAACCGATCTTAACGCCTTCCTTTATGCTGTTAGCTAAGACATTTTCGTTTATAATTCTAATCTCTCCTGGAGTGCTGTATAAAGAATCATTGACGCTCTTTGTATCAACGAAATCTCTATTTTTGAGATACTTTTCCTTCAAAATTATTGGAGAAAATTTATCTAATATTTCACCTTCGCTTCTCAATCTTTCATATATCTCACTTACGATGGAAGCATCAGCTTTATAAGTTGGGATACCTAAATCTAATTCTTTGAGTCCATCTTTTACAGGCAGCCAAATAGTACGATATAATCTTCTTATCCTATCTCTAACTTCATTTTCAGAGGTTTCCCTTCTGCTCTTCACTTCCCTTTTTTGTTCCGCTGATAAGCGAAGCGTACCATCCCTTTCAATCATCTGCCAGGCTATCTTCCTTTTAAGGTAGTTTTCAAAGGGTATAGTTTCTCCTTCCAGGGGACAAAGAAAAATTAAAGTATTGCAATAAATCCTTGGTCGTTCGCCGTAATTATGTAAAATCTCTTTTGCCCTGGATGAGTCCCTAAGTACAATAAGTTTAAGATGTCTATCATCGGGTATATCCTTAGGATTATCAGGCCAGATGTAAATATCAAAGTGGTCTTTTTTAAGGTTATCAAATATTATTCTTTTTTCTTCAGTTTTAACCATATCGCTACTCAGGCTATCCATACGGGTAAGTAATATATGATTTAAATTAGGCTGATTTGTGAAGAAAAGACCCTGCTCTGAGATATAGAAAAGAGTATCTATTAATTTATCAACTGTTTCCACCACGATACTACTGGGGGTAGACATATCTGAACAAGCAAGTTTGATATCACTTATTGTGGCACCCCTTTCTGGACCTCCTGAAAAGGAATAAAGGAAAATAGAGGTTGCCACCTTTGAGCCGAAGAAATAAGGAAGATAGGCATCGCCTAAACTCTTATCTACTTTCTTTGAACCAGCTTCAGCAGAAGTTATATCCTGAGCAATAATGCTATCATATTCATTGCCAATATGTTTTATAAGCTCACGCCTTAACTCATCGTTTTTTAGGTCAAAATCTGCCACTCTTATGTAGGGTCTAGTGGTATGTTTTAGTGAATGAACCACCAATGATAATAAACGAAGAACTCCCCGAGTTCTTTGAAAGGTAGGAAAGGAACCCCACCGTTTATAAAGAACATCAATAACTTCTGGTTGGAAAGGGTAACTATCCAAGAACTTATCCCGGTAGTATGATTTTTCCACTCCTTCCGGCAATAACCTCTCTCTTTCAGCATAACTTAGAAATCCTTCTACTATGTCTCCTGCTTCATCAGTTACAATATTACTGAATAATCTTCTCCTTATAATATGGGCTATTTCTTCTTCCTGTACCGGAGAATAAATCTTCTCTGTCCTACCGGTAATTTTTTGTAGTTGTTGAAAAAGTTTTTCAGCACCTTCATCATAATGTTCCAGGTGGCTGGAAGGTAGAGTCAAGAATAAAATAGAGTTAGGTAGTGTGCTTATGGTAGCTGTAAGTTCATGAATGAAAGTTAGTACCTGTGAAGCCAAAGAAGATTCTCCGACTTGAATGCCAGAAGCCTTAGTGGCATAAGCAAGGATTTCATCCATAAGAATCATTAAGGGCTGATGGGCATTAAAGAACTCTCTTAAATTATTTTTACCTGGTGAGGTATTCCCTTTCAGCTTTTCCACCTTTCCGGTGAGTTGTTTTTCCATCTCTTCCCATAAAATGTCGTTTTTAGGGTCAAGGGCAGTGCCATCAATTACCACAACCTTTGCTTTCCAATCTTTAACTTTGTGGTAAAGGGCAATCAAAGCATGGGTTTTTCCTCCTCCGAAGGGTGTGTGTAGTTGAATTATGGAATCTCCACTCTCCCCTCTCAATCTTTTTTCAGCCACTTCCAGGAGATTTTTAAGACCATGAGTAAGATAAGTTTTTCTAAAGAAAATATCTGATTTCAAATATTCTTCCGGAGCTCTACCTTTATAGACTTCCCACAAATCAGCTGCGAAGACATCCATGGTAAGTCTTCCTTCCAAAATATCTTTATGAGGAATGGCTACTGTTGAAAAAGGTTTCATATCAGTCTCCTTTTATATGATATTCGAGAGCTTTCATCATCTGGCTCTTATCTTTTAGTTTCTTTAATAGACTTTCAAACTTTTTTAGGTTAGCATTGATGACACTGTGAAGTTGTTTTCCATTATTTGGTAAATTAAAATCCTTTATATCTAAACCTGCTTTTTCTGTTGCTTTAATAACCCATCTTTCCAATTCTGGACATAAAATGATTATTTTGTTGTTATTCTTATTATCGACCATAATTTTAATGCTAAATTCGTTTGAATTTTCTATTAACTTTAAATTTTTTATATGGGGGTTGATTGTATGAGGATCTTCATCTATCAACCCTTTGAAGCCATTATGTTTTTCAAGGTCTTTACAAACAAGTGATTTGCCTCCGGAATGAATCATTTCATTCTTTGGAATACCTAAAACTTTTAACAGCAGTCCATCTGATTTACACTCAAAATAAATCATTTTAGAGTTCCCAAATATCTTTCAATATTAAAAAATAAGTCTATACCCAAATCCATTATCTCACCTAACTCTTTCTTACCCAATGATTTAACTTTAGTTTGATAGTCTTTGAGATGGGTAATAAAAACTGCTATTTCATCCTTAGGAGACTTTTCGAGAATTGAAAGTAATAAGTAAGGATTATGGGTTGAAATAAAATATTGATTATTATTGGTGTCCAATGCTATTTGTTCAGCAAGATATTTAGTGTAATAGGGAAAACTATGTGCTTCTGGCTCTTCGAATGATATCACTGATTCTCTATTAGAGTAAATTGCTGTAAGGAAAAAAATAATTCTTTGAAGGGTTTCAGACAACAAAGAATAGGGGTATAATATAAGGATTTTTTCAGGAAGTTTTGATATTTCAATCCTATCCTCATAGGGTCTTAAAACCAATTTTAGACCGAAGGGTTCTAAAATTTCACTTATTATATTATTTATTTCTTTATGAGTTCTAACTACAGCTAATAAATTATCACCAAAGGGTGGTAAAAGGAACTCAACTTCTTTTTTCGGAAAGGTGTTTCTAATAGTAAATTTATAATATTTATAAGGTGGGTTCCAATTATGAGCGGTGTTTCCCCCACCTGTGTAATCAAAATCAAAAGAGTAAAGAACCTTTTCTTTTTCGGTGCAAGAGCCCTTATACATCCCTTTTTCATATTTGATTTCCAGAGTAACATCATCGGCTTTAATAAAAACAGTTTCTTCTAAATTGTCATCATAAAAAAGATTACTTAAATTCTCAAACCTCACATAGTTTTTAATAGGTTCGTAGAATCTACCAAAGGATAAAAGTCCAAAAGTTTCTAAAATATTAGACTTACCAGTATTTGGTTCACCAATAAAGATATTTATTCTTTTGCATTCTGCACGCAAATCTTTTATTGATTTAAAATTCTTTATTTCTAATTTTTTTAACATATTTCACCTCTGTAATAATTTAACCATAAGCTCCACCTATGTTACACTAATAATATCATTTTTCTAAAAAAGGTCTTTTTGAGTAATAGTTTCTTTTAGTTCACTCACTATCTTTTCTTTTCCAGATAGGAAACCGTCTAATAGTTTCTTCTCCCTACTCTCGGAGGATAAAGTTTCTGAAATTGCCTGAGCCACGCGATAAAAAGCATCTTTCCTACCAAAACCACTCTCAGTTAGAACTTTTCTAAGGTCATCTCGTCTTCCCTCTTTCCATAGGAGGATGACTCTATGAAGCACATCTATCATTTCATTTGAATCTTCTAACTCTTTACTATTTCTCTCCAGAGGACCCAAAACCATTATAAATTCCTTATCTTTCTTAATAAAACTTCGGTTCCATTCTTTGGGTAGGTCAACGCCCACACTCTGAGAAAGTTTTCGAGCGTCATCAAAGTGCACTTTAGCTTCTTTATAAACCCATCTCCAGAGTAGATAGTATTTAGTAAGAGGGGAAAGCTCCTCAGCAATTCCATTATGTAGTATTTGGTGAACAGCGTAATCGGTGATGATCTCTCTTACATAATCAAGCAGTTTATCTGCTCTGATTACATTTCCACCATAATCAATAACCTTATCGTACTTGCCAAATATTTCTATGGCTGACCCTATTCCAGCAATAAAGTAATCGGCTCCTGAAATACCTTCCTGCCATAGGCGTTCAAGTTTTTTATATAAGTAGTTCTTTATCTCCTCTCTTACCTCGTTATACCAGCCTGTTTCTTCTCTTTTCATCTTGCGGGCAACAAAGTAAATGGATGATGCCAGTGCTGCGGTTTCATTTGCATTCAATCTTGCTTTCATTTCAGTATCAATAGGCCAGGAGGCGGTGATAACCAGGTTAGAATCTAAAAGACTATTGATTACCGTTTCCCAGCCAGAGGTTGATTTATGGGCATAAACAATGGTGGCAATACCTTCGGGTTTGAGAACTCTGTAAATTTCTTGAAATGATTTTTTGAGGTTTTCTTCAAAAAAATGTTTTGCCTTTTCTTGATTCCCCTGCCTTATTGGATTAGCAACTATCTCTTTCGTTTTTGGAACTAAAGGAGTGGAAAATAATTCAGGATATAAGTCGCCAATACTTCTTTTTAGCCACACATAGAAGAAATCAGAAAGCTCAGCATAGTTAATATTGTCATAATAAGGCGGGTCAGTGAAGACTGCGTCAAAGTAGTTGTCGGGATAGGGAAGAGAGGTGGCAGAGGATTGGGTGACGGTGGCAGGGATATTCATTTTTGAAAGAAATTCTATAACCTTCCAAATTCTCCTAAAAGCCATACTTTCCCAACTACCAACAGTAGAAGACAGTGGATTTAATTCCGAATAGTCCCAAACCATTGGAAGTGCTTGTCGTCCAAAGACATGGACTGTTCTTTCTTGTCCGTTATCCCAAATACAAAGAGAATTGAAGTAATCAATCATTCTACTTAAACCCAATCCCAAATAACTCACCACCGCCTTTGCATACTCGTTCTCTACGCCTTCAGTCAGCATCTTCTGATGCACCTGCCTCACCTTCTCCACAAAAGTAATCAGCGCAAGTTTCTGGCGGGAGTTGAAAAGGTCACCCCATTTGTGCATTCC
>QLUP01000054.1 GCA_018725485.1 Candidatus Lithacetigena glycinireducens
CATTTTTAGGGAAGATATCTCTGAGGGTCAACATGTACTCCACCAATAATGATTTCAAAGTGGAGATGGGGTCCGGTAGAATAACCGGTGCTGCCACAGAGGCCAATTATTTGTCCTCGTTTAACCAACTGCCCCTTTTTTACTAAGATTTTACTCAGGTGAGCATAACGGGTAGCCACGCCATTTCCATGGTAAACCAGAACCATCAAACCATAAAAAGCCCTCCAACCCGTAAGAACCACTTCTCCACTTCTGGAAGCATAGATAGGCGAACCGGTAGGAGCGGCTATATCCAGACCGATATGTTTCCCCAGATGCCGGCGGTACACCCCAAAAGGAGAGGTTATCCTGCCATAGAGGGGCCAGATGAAGCCTTCACCAGCGCGACCGATGGCCTTGCCTTTTCGTTCAGCCTCTAATTTTTTTAACAAGGACTGTATTTCTTTGGCTTCTTTATCTATTTGAGCCTGCAGTTCTTTCGCTTTTTTGGAATAATCTTCCTTCTCTGATTGCACCTGCTGCAGGATATTCTCTTTACGTGCGACCGACTTAGCAAGTTCTTCCTTTTTAAGGGCTATATCCTGTTTCAGGGCGGTGGTTTCTTCAACTATTTTTTCCAGGCCAGATTTTTTGGTTTGGAGCTCCATTTGCTGGTTTTTATTTTTTATTAATAACTCCTTATCATAAGACATTAAAAAACCGAAATCGAACATATATCTGCTAAAATCTGTCAGGCTGTGGCCTCCCTGCAAGAAAAGGGTAAGGAGGCCACCTCGATTGAGTCTGTCAAGGTAAATAAGTCTTTTTTTGATTTTATCGCTGATTTCTTCAATTTTACTATTGATATTTTTAATTTCTTCCTCGGTTTTTTGGTTTTCCCCCTCTAAGTAAGCGAGCCTGGATTCCAGGTAAGCAATGTCTTTTTCTCTTCGTTCTATGTCTTTATCTATGGTATTTATCTCTTTTAACAAACTTTTCTCTTTAGTTGATAATTGTTTGACCAATTTATTTACAGAATTTAGGGTTTTTTGCAGAGTTGTTAGTTTATCCTGCTTGGTTTTAAGCCGGTCGTCGGTAGTTGCCAGAGACAGACTTATATTTAAAGTGGTTAAAACTAAAACCAGGACGATAAAGGAAGAAACTATTTTTTTCATCTATTCCTCCTTCAGGTACCTGTTGGTTGCCAGGATAGCTCCCAGCGCTCCAATAGGGATGCCGATGGAAGAAATAAATATCCAGAGGTACCACCAGTTGCTAATGTTAGTTGGAGAAAGGGGGTTAAGAAAATAAAAAATACTTTTAAGGATGGCGGTGAAGCCCGGGTTAAAGAAGAACATCAACAATATAGTAATAATACCTCCACCGAGGCCATACAACAGCCCTTCCAGTATAAAAGGACGCATAACATAAGAGGTTGGAGCACCTACTATACCCATAATCTGTATTTCCTCGCGTCTGCCCCTGATGGCAAACCCGACTGTTAATGATATCAAAATAATAGCAAAAAGGGCAAATAATATAAAGACTATAGTTCCAACTAATCGGACAGCGGAAACTATCTGGTTAACACGGTTTATAGTATCACCGGTATTTAATATACTGGTTATCAGGGGAATTTCCTGGAATAAAGCGACCATTTTGGGGGCATCCTCCAGGTGGTTAAGGGTAATTTCCAGAGAGGGTGGAATGGGGTTATCATCAATATCGGTAGATATGGACCCGTGACTTCCCATCAGGTAGGATAACCTACCGAGAGCTTCTTCAGGAGTTATCAGCTTGACAGTTTTTACTTCAGGCCTAATCTGAAAAATACCAATCAAATCATCAATAGCTTCTTGAGGGGTGCTCTTTTCCAGGTAGGCTACCAGGGAAACCTGGGTTTGAATATGTGTAGCCGCTTCTCTGAAAACCATCACCAACCCCGAAGTTACCGTCAGGGTGGTTAAAGCAATGGTTATAGAAAGCACTGAAGCGGTGCTTACATATATGTTTCTGGATATACCTGCATAGGCTTTCTTGAGAGCCCGTCCCCAGATGATTAACAGTGGCTGGTATTTATCCTTCACTAACAATTCTTCCCTCGCGAAGCTTTATTATCCTGCCTGGATTTTTACGCGTTAATTCTTCATTGTGAGTAGCAAAGACAATGCTCATACCGCGTTGGTGCAGGGTGCTAAGCACGCTCATTATACCATGAGCGGTTTCCCTGTCCAGGTTGGCTGTAGGCTCATCAGCCAGAAGTAAAATCGGTTCAGAAGCAATAGCTCGGGCTATAGCCACCCTTTGTTGTTCTCCACCAGAGAGTTCAGCAGGAAACAAATCTCTTTTATTTTCCAGCGCCAACCAGCTGAAGATACTCTCTAACCTTTTTTTGATAGATTTATCCGAATAACCCTGAACTTCCAGGGGAAGGGAAGCGTTTTCAAAGGAAGTACGATAAGGAACCAGGCGATAATCCTGGAAAATAACCCCAATCTGCCTTCTGATAGCAGACACTCCAGCAGGAGAAAGGTGCTTAAGGTTTTTACCCATGAAAGTGACCTGCCCAAAAGAAGGCACCTGGGCCCGGTAGGCTAATTCCAGCAAAGTAGTTTTACCCGACCCGGTAGGCCCAAGCATATAGACCATCTCTCCCTGTTCAATGGTTAAGGAGATGTTTCTCAGGGCAAACACTTTTCTATGGGGATAGATTTTGCTGGCTTTAAAATAAGTTAACATTGAATTGATTTCAGGTAGGCTTCAATAAATATATCTATTTCCCCCCTCATCACAGATTCCACATCTCCTACTTCCACCTCGGTACGATGGTCTTTAACCATCTGGTAAGGTTGGAACACATAGGAACGAATCTGGTTTCCCCAGGAAGCGCTTTTATATTCTCCTTTTATTGTTCTAATCTCCTTTTTTTGTTGTTCTTCCCTTACCTGGAAAAGTCTGGAGGCTAACACTTTTATAGCAGTAGCCTTATTCAGATGTTGAGATCTTTCATTCTGGCAGGTGACTACTAAGCCTGTTGGTAGGTGGGTTATTCTTACCGCGGAATCGGTTTTTTGCACATGTTGCCCACCTTTACCAGAGGACCTGTAGGTATCTATTCTTAACTCGCTTTCATCAACTGCCACTTCTACCTCTTGCATTTCTGGCGTAACTTCCACCAGTGCAAAAGAGGTGTGTCTTCTTTTATTAGCATCAAAAGGGGAAATCCTTACCAACCTATGTACCCCGGCTTCTGATTTCAGATAGCCATAAGCATAATCTCCGTCAACCTGAAGGGTCATACTTTTTATTCCTGCTTCATCTCCTGGAGAGGTTTCTATAATCTTAACATTATAATCCTTTTTAGTACACCAGAAATAATACATACGGGATAAAAGTTCTGCCCAATCCTGGGCATCCACACCTCCAGAACCCGCATGGACTGAGAGAAAACAGGAGCGTTTATCAAGAGGGTCTTTAAAAAGCAAGAGCAATTTAAATTCCAGGGCTTCTTTAATACCTCTCTCTAATTTTTCTTCAAATTCGTTTTTGAGGGAAGTATCAGAGGTTTCCTCCATAAGCTCCTTAAGGTTTTGTAATTCTTCGTAGGCGGCTTCCAGATTCTCCTGCCGATTAATAAATTTTTTCAAGTTTTCTATTTCTTTAAACAGGTTCTGAGCTTTTTCAGGGTCGTTCCATAAGGTAGGAGATTCTGTTTTAAGGGCAAGTTCAGCCAGACGGTTTTTCCAGTCTGAGGCTTCAAAGAAACCTCCTTATCTCTTCCAGGTATTCTCTAAATAAGTTTTCGTCCATAAATTATCTTCTTTTAGGTGCTCTCGAAGCAGGTTGGGGAGACTCTTTCACCTGAAAATGGAATAGTATTCTCAAAAACTCGCTTTTGGTTGATTCCATCATCTCCGAGAATAACCTGTGGGCTTCGTAGCGAAATTCCACCAGTGGTTCTTTCTGAGCGTAAGCCCTTAAACCTATGCCTTCCTTGATGTGGTCAATGTTTAGAAGGTGTTCCTTGAAGTGTTCATCAAGAATTCTTAAAAACACAAATTTCTCCACCGACTTCAAGGTTTCCTCACCAAACTGCTGTTCCCGGTCCTGGTATTTTTTAACCAGGTATTCTGTAAGAGCCTCGGTATTATAGGTAGTTTCCGAAAGGTCATAAGGAAGGGAGCCAAAAATCAGGAGAAGTTCTTTTTTTATCTCCTCAAAAGAGATTTGGCCACCTTCTAACTCTTTAAAGTAAGCCTCAACTACTTCTTTAATAAATATCAGAACCTGCTCTTTTAGTCTCTCAGACTGGAGAGCTTTTCTTCTTTCGCGGTAAACGAACTCCCGTTGTCGGTTAAGGACATCATCAAAGTTAATCAGGGCTTTACGAATTTCAAAGTTGTACTTTTCCACCCTTTTCTGGGCAGTTTCAATAGCCCGGCTTAGAAGGGCATGGTCAAGGGGTTCATCTTCAGGAAAACTAAGCCTTTCCATAAGTCTTTGCAACATTTCTCCGCCGAATATTTTCATTAATTCATCGTCCAGAGAGACATAGAAGCGGGATTCTCCAAAATCTCCCTGCCTTCCCGACCTACCCCTGAGTTGATTATCTATTCTTCTACTTTCATGTCTTTCAGTACCAATCACATAAAGTCCACCAATGTCTTTTATACCATTACCCAGAACAATGTCCACACCGCGACCGGCCATGTTAGTAGCAATAGTCACCGCGTTTTTCTGGCCAGCCTTAGCTATGATGGATGCTTCTTTTTCGTGGTATTTAGCATTAAGAACCTCATGGGGTACCCCCTCTCTTTTAAGCAGGGAGCTTAAAACCTCAGATTTTTCTATAGAACGGGTGCCTACCAGTACCGGCCTTCCTCTCTGGCTATTTCTTACTATGTCCCTGATGATTGCGCGGAATTTGCCTTTCTCCGTTTTATATACCACATCGGTGTTATCAACCCTTATCATGGGTAGATTGGTGGGGATAACTACCGTTTCCAGCCCGTAAATAGAGCGAAACTCCTCTGCTTCTGTATATGCTGTACCGGTCATACCGGCTAATTTTTCATACATACGAAAATAGTTTTGGATGCTGATGGTGGCTAATGTTTGTGTTTCCTCCCTGACTAACACATTTTCTTTGGCTTCAATAGCCTGATGCAGGCCATCGCTGTATCTTCTTCCAGGGAGCATCCTGCCGGTGAACTCATCAACAATTACCACCTCTCCTTCCTTAACCACATAATTCACATCTTTTTTAAATAAATAATGGGCCTTGAGAGATTGGGTTATGTGCCTGAGGATAGAAGAATGCTCGGGGTCGTATAGGTTATCTACATGAAGTAAATTTTCTAATTGCTTTATACCAGCCTCAGTCAGAGTAGCGGATTTTGCTTTATGGTCAAGTTCGAAATCTTTTCCTTCTTTTAACCTGGTAGCCCAGCGGTTAGCGCGGTAATAGGTGGTAGTAGATTCAGCAGAAGGGCCGGCGATAATGAGAGGGGTACGGGCTTCGTCAATTAAGATGGAGTCAACCTCGTCCACAATACCATAGGTAAGTTTTCTTTGCACCATCTCCTGCGCATCAATCGCCATATTGTCTCTCAGGTAATCAAAACCGAACTCGGTGTTGGTACCATAAGTGATATCAGCCAGGTAAGCCTTCTTTTTTTCCTGGTGTGACTGCCCGTGCAGGGTAACCCCTACCTTTAAGCCGAGAAAATTGTATATGGGTCCCATCCACTCTGCGTCTCTTTTTGCCAGGTACTCGTTGACGGTGATAAGGTGTACTCCCTCTCCGGTAAGGGTATTTAAGCAAACAGGCAGTGTAGCTACCAGGGTTTTCCCTTCACCGGTTTTCATTTCAGCAATCATTCCCTTATGCAGAACTACACCACCAATTATCTGGACATCAAAATGCCTTAAACCGATAGTTCGAGTAGAAACCTCCCGTACCAGAGCAAAAACTTCAGGAAGAAGCGAGTCCAAGGTTTCGCCATTTTGAAAGCGGTTACGATATTGGTTCATTCTGCTTTTAAGGTCATCATCACTGCTTTTTTTAACCTCTTCTTCTAATGATGAAACCTTAACCAGTAAGGGTCTAATGTTTTTTAGAATCCTGGTAGAAGGGTCTAAATATCTTTTAAGGAAGTTTAACAATTTTTTATCCTGAACCTTAACTCTTTCCTAAAAAAGGAAAAACTTAAAGCTCTCCCAAAATCAAGCCCAGATTTCCGTCAGTTCTTTTATAAAGGAGCCCGATATTTCCAGTCTGGGGATGTAGAAAGAGGAAAAAACTATGACCTAAAAGCTCCATCTGTTCAATGGCTTCGTTCTCGTCCATGGGTCTTAATGGAAATTTCTTGGTTTTAACAATTTTTGGTTTTTCCTTTTCTTCTTCAGGGTTGGTGGGGTACTCAGGCATTCCTCTGATAATATCATTGGGGTGGGAACGAGAGGTTAGGCGTTCTTTGTATCTTCTTATCTGATTTTCAATGCTTTCTACCGACAAATCAATAGAAGAGTACATATCAGTGTTTCTTTCTTCACTTCGGATGATTTTACCGGAAGCCATCAGGGTTATTTCAGAAATGCTCTGCCCTCTTTCCAGAGAAAGAGTTAGGGTTACACTCTGGATGTTACTAAAGTAACGGGTTAATTTATTTATTTTTTTTATGCCATATTCTTTTAAATCATTGGTTAAATCTATATTTTTTCCTTTGACAGTTATATTCATAATTAACCTCCAGCGATTTGGTTCTGTATTATATTATATCCAATTATTGCCTTTTTATTTCAAAAAGCGATACTAATTCAGGTATTATCACCTATGTTTCGGGGTCA
>QLUP01000055.1 GCA_018725485.1 Candidatus Lithacetigena glycinireducens
TCGTTGCTATAATTGATCACCAAACTTGCCCCGCTCTCAGCAAGTCTGGCGGAAATATCATATCCCAATGCTGTATCTCCATTTATAATTAATGCTACATTGCCTTTCAATTCCATTTTATATCCTCTAAATTTGATGCGTGAAGAGCCCCCCTGTTACATATATAACCTCTCCTGTAATGAAATCGGAGAGATCCGAAGAAAGGAAGAGTGCAGCATTTGCAACATCTATTCCTTTGCCGATGCGACCTAATGGAGTAAACTTTGCTGTCTCCGTTATGAATTTTTTTGAGGCTTGAAGCGACAATCCACCTTCAACAATCTGGGGAGCTACAGCATTTACCTGTATACCAAACGGGGCTAATTCTCTTGCAATACTTTTTGTTAGGGCTATCAATGCGCCCTTTGACGCACCGTAGTTGGTTCTCAATTCCTGGCCTATCAATCCTGTAACGGAAGCGATGTTTACGATTTTCCCTGATTTCTGCGCCGCCATCTGCTTTCTAACTGCCTTGCAGACATAGAACGGTCCGTTCAGGTTTACATCTATCACATCTCTCCAATCAGAATCTGAAAGAAATTGAATTGCATTATCCTTTGCGATTCCAGCACTGTTTATAACGATATCTATTCTGCCAAATTTATCAATAACCTCTTTGACCATCCGTTCAACTTCTGAATATTTTGTTATATCCACTTGCAGCAAGATGCTTTTAGAACCATTCTGCGCTACACTCTTAGATACTTTTTGAGCAATTTCCCTATTTTTAAAGTAATGGATACCAATCGAAGCACCCTGTTCACCAAATAATAAAGCTATCGAACTTCCTATAGCGCCTGAAGCGCCTATTATTATGGTTATCTTGTCTTTCAATAAGTCTTTCATAATCTGTACCATCTCAGACAACTATCTTGGAAATAATTACAACGATGCTTCCATCAAAACCTATATTTATAAGTGCAATGTTATGAGGTTTCTTCTCGATTTTAGCCTCAAAAAGAATATAATTCATGAGATCAAAAGCGCCACTGGCTCCGACAAAATTACCACACCTTTCAACGAAAGAATATGCTGGTTTATTGTCATATCCCAAAATTGATCTTAACTCTACAGGCTCCAACGTATTATTCAAAATGAAACCATCCAAATCATCCATTGTTATTCCAGATTCTTTTAAGGCGATAAAAACACCTCTCCGTATCGCAGCAGCCAATGCATCAACCGATTTATTTGCCCCTGCATTCAAAATGGAAGTGCCTATTATCTCAGCATAAATATTTGCTCCTCGTATTTCAGCGTGAGCCAGGGATTCTAACACTAATATCCCTGCCCCTTCTGTTAATGACATCTTTCTGAAAAAGTAATCAGAAAAATCAAACCACAAATAAGAAGCTGGTGAAAAAGTTTCTACACCTCCGCTAAGAATAACTTCTGCCTTGCCTCGTTTTATAAGTTCAAAGGAATAAGCTGCAGCATCAGCAGAAGAAACATTGCCTGAGTTTATTGTACTATGAAAACCTTTAAGTCCGAATACCAACGCTATCTGACCACTGGCAGCATTAGAGACCGTATTTCTGTATATGAGTGGATTTACTAATCTAGGGCCTTTCTTGATGAGTGTTTCTATGAACTTAGAACTTGATTCTGTGCAACCAAAAGCACTTCCTATAATGACACCTATGTTTTCGCTATCCTCTGCTGATAACAAAATTGAAGCATCCTCCAGCGCCAGTTTTGCCCCAAGAACAGCATACTTTGATATTCTGTCCATCCCTCTTGTATTAGCATTTTCTCTTGTTCCGCAGAATGAAGAAAAGTCAAACTCTTTAAGCTCTCTTTTACATTTTGTGAAATCTTGGCTGTTCAGCATTTTTGATAACGAATCCTTACCTATGCAGAAAGGAGCGGCTGGGCCAAGTCCTGTTATAACAACGCGGTTTTCCATGATTTTAATCCTTTAAAACCTCCTTACTATTACGGCTCCATTACTGCCTGCAAAACCAGGGGATGTTGACATTACAGTATTAAGATAAGCATCCCTTGCAAAATTAGGCACAATATCGAGATCACATTCTGGGTCAGGGGTCTCATAATTTATCGTGGGAGGAATAAAATTATCTCTAATTGCCAGCAAACAAGCTATCAATTCAATGACTCCTGCTGCTCCAAGTGTATGTCCGGTAATTGGTTTTATGGAACTTATTGGCAACTTATAGGCATAATCACCGAATGTTAGTTTGATTGCGTTGCATTCCATTACATCATTATCCGGAGTTCCGGTGCCGTGGACATTTATATAATCAATATCCTCTGGTCTTATTCCGGCATCTTTCAATGCAAATCTCATTGCCCTTGAAAGCCCTGCTCCACTTCTATCAGGTTTAGTGGCATGAAAGGCATCGTTGCTCAAACCATAGCCAACTACTTCCCCGTATATCCTGGCATCTCTTTTTAATGCATGTTCCATTGATTCAAGGACAAGGATGCCAGCGCCCTCACCTAATACAAGTCCACTTCTATTTTTATCAAAGGGACGGCATTTATCTCTGGCTATTGACCTGAGGGAATAAAAGCCACTGAATGTAAAGATTGTTACTATGTCTGCAGCGCCTGCTATCATCAAATCTGCCTTCCCGTATCTTATAAGATCTATTGCATATCCGATAGCATTTGCTCCGGAGGCACAGGCGATGGAAACTGTTGAAATGGGTCCCCTTAAATCATATTGCTGTTTAATATTTTCCACGATCCGGTGAAATAAAAACTCTTTAACAAGGCGAGGCGTAATCTTATCCCATTCATTATTTTCATAAAAATAGAGTAAATTTTCAAGAGAGCCTATACCCCCACAGTTAGTGCCAATGACCGCCCCGGCTTTTTCCTTTTCGATTTCCATCCCCTCTAACATGGCATCTTTTATTGCTTGATTTACTGCTTCCAGCGCAAAAAGTGAGACTCTATCAAATGGGCTGAAGTCTTTGCATGAAAAATTATCTATAATTCCCGCCTCTTGAAAAGCAAATTGTGAAACATCAAAGGTTGTAATCTTTTTTATCCCGGATATCCCATTTTTCAAAGCCACAGAAAAGGCATTAATATCTCGGGCAACAGATGTGAGCAACCCAATCCCGGTTATGACAACTCGATTCCTACGCATCATGTTCCACATTCATTGCGCAGATATTCATTTGCGATTTTACTAGTCATAAAACCTGATATCATGGAGGCTGTCACACCCCCGCCAGGGACAGTCCAGTGACCTGTTAAAAAAAGCCCTTTAAAAGGAGTTTTGGGTTGAAGTCTTTTCATGCCGAATTGTGCCGGTGTATGCGACCATCCATAGCATGCACCTTTATAATTTAAAGCATATTTTTCGAGCGTTAACGGCGTGAGAAATGATTTATGAACAATATTGGCAGAAACCTTTGGTATCAATCGTTCTAACTCACATATCATCTTTTCAGAAATAATATTACCTTCATCTGTCCAATTTCTATTGCAATCATAAGACGGTAATGTTATCAGATTAATTACATGTTTACCTTCCGGAGCCAATGAGGGATCGCTCAATGTCGGTATGTGCGCAATACAAAAACCACTCACATTGCCATTTATCATTCTTTGAACTTCAAATGTCAGTTCATCAGGATCCGCTGCAGGAAGGAGCAATGTCATATGAGAAAGGGGTAAATTATCAATATCCAAATCAAGGCCAAGATTTACCACAAAGGCAGAAGTCGAGGACCTAAACAATCTCAATTTCTCAAGGTAATTATCTTGTAAATTTTTTTCGCCGATAAGGGAGAAAAATGTTTGATGTGCATCAATATTGGAAACTACACATGATGTTGAAATAACACTGCCATCTGAAAGTTCAATCCCGGTCACCATTCCTTTATCAATGGTAATCTTATTGACCCTTTCCCCTGCAATTAATGTTCCCCCTGAGTGGCAAAAAACTTTTGAAACTGCATCAGGCAATCTCTGTATACCGCCTATTGGCAAATACCCGCCTTCCTTAAAAAATGTCATTATCACATTTGAGATATAAAGGGCCGAAACCATGTCGGCAGTCATTCCTCCAAAAGTAATTGCTATAGATGAGAGGATGAATTTTAGTCTTTTATTTGATATAAATTCATCGAGGAGTTCTCTATATGTTTTGTTGCCATATTTTCTTAGATGATTGCCCGATAGAAACTGAAGACCGCTAATAAAACTGTCAGGCATAATGTATAAGTCTTTATAAATACCATCCATTGTTTGAAAAAGTCCTTTAATTCCCTCTTTATCCGACGGGAACATTACCGTTAAATTTTCTATCACTTCTATTAATTCTGAAGATATTTCAATAACTTCATCATCAATGCCGTGGAGTGTGAGGTATTTTTTTATTCTTATAAATTCCAGACCTTTTTCTGCCCCGATTTCCTTGAGGATTTTATATATCTTCCCACCTTCACTACATCCAAGCAGTATCGATACTAAATCAAAAGTAAACCCCTCCTTTTTAAAAGAATGACAATAACCGCCTACAAAGGGATTTTTCTCAACAATTAAAACTTTTACCCCATCTTTAGCGAGCAAGGCGCCGCAAGTAAGACCGGCTACCCCGGACCCAGTAATTATTACCTCATAATCACTATCTTTGGACTTCAACCTTACTGCCTCCTATCGTTAATTCCCCCAAGGCTACAATCTCATTATTTGCTTTCACTTCTCCTTTGATTCTGACAAACTCTCCAAATCTCTTTAAAATCATGACTTCAATTAACATTGTGTCTCCAGGGACAACAGGCTTTTTAAATTTCACTTTTTCCACGGTTAGGAGGTATTTCGGTTTCTTTAGAGTTCCAGCATCATTGTTTCCCGTTTGAGAGAAGGATAAAACAATTGCTGCAACCTGAGCTATGCACTCAATTATTAATACTCCCGGCATGATTGGTTCTTGCGGGAAATGTCCCTGAAAGAAGGATTCATTATAAGTTACACACTTAACACCTACCCCTCCTTTACCTTCCTCTATTTCAAGCATTTTATCTACCAGCAAGATCGGGAATCTATGAGGTATTAGTTCTTTTATTTCTTTTATCCCTAATATCATTACCTTTTCCCTTTAAACTTTTAAACCTTCTTTTTCTACTAAGAGTTCTTTTATGAATTTAGCCAATGTATCGACCGAGTAAAAATTTTCCCTTATGCCTTTTGGTCTCCTCTATCACGATCCCGAACTCTTCTTCTATTCCAACGACGAGCTCTAAAGATTCTACAGAGTCCAGCCCCAGACCTTCGCCGAAAAGCGGTTCATCGTCTTTTATCTCTTCAGGCGATACTTTCAATTCAAGCCTTCTTACCATCATTCTCTTGAGTCTCTTTTTTATCTCATTTTCTTCGAGCATCTTTTTCTCCCTTTTGAATTAGTTTTCATATCTTTTCAGAAGAATAGAACTATTATTCACGCTAAAAGAACTTGAATTTACAAGGGCATAGCGTATTTCTTTATTGATTGGATGATTGGGAACATAATTTAAATCACAAAAAAGATCGGGATTTTCGTAGTTGATCGTGGGTGGTATTGTCCCTTCATTCAGAGTATAAATGGTGCTGATGGCATTGAACACCCCACTGGATCCATATGTTTCACCTATCATTGATTTAATGCTGCTTGCAGGAATATGGTATGCCCGTGTTCCGAATAGGTCTTTTATTGCTTTTGATTCTGCTGCATCCAACTCCTTGCTTGAGTTTGCCGTTGAGACTATATATTCTATTTCATCTTTATTCAAACCCGCCTCTTTTATAGCCTCCATCATTGCAAATGCAATACTACGTTCTTTAGAATGAGGGCTTGCTTTAAGCGAATCATAACTTGCGCCATCTCCTACTATTTCTGCCAGTATCTTCGCATCCCTTTTTATCGCATGTTCTATGGTTTCAATAACAATTAATCCTACTCCTTCTCCGCAGATAATGCCATTTCTTTTTTTGTCAAAAGGTCTGCAGATTTCTTCTCCCCCATCTTTTGGAGAAAGGTGTCTAAGATGCATAAATGCCTCATGGATTAGTTTAAAATGCGTATCTACTCCTCCAGCAATGGCGATGTCAATATAACCCTTCTTTAGATTCAGAATAGCTACTGAAATAGCCAATCCACCAGAAGCATTGCCAGAGGTTATGACATAGCTTGGTCCTTTTATTCCGTATTTTATGCTGATTTCACTTGCAGGGGCATTGGAGACCGTTTGCTGGAACAGCAGCGGGTTTGTAAGAGTAGTCCCCTTTTCCAGTAAAACAGAATAAAATTTCTCAGTGCACTCCAGAGCACAATGGCCGCTTCCAATAAATATGCCAATTTTGTGAGGCGATACCCTGTCAAGTTTCAGCCCTGCATCTTTTATTGCCATATCTGCTGCAATAAGCGTAAATTGAGAACTCTTTGACGCCCTGCAGAATCTGAATGAATCGTCATAATCCTCAGGCCTGTAGTCAGGCACCATTGCAGCCTTTTTTGATTTTAGATCGGTAACATCAAAGCATGTTATTTCTTTGATGCAGGACTTGCCTGTTTTCAGTCCATTCCAGAAGCAATCTTTCCCTATACCAAAAGGTGATATGATGCCAATTCCTGTTACTACAATGCCTTTAGTTGACATATTTCTTAAATAATAATGCTGCGTTGTTCCCACCAAAACCAAAGGAGTTTGACAAAACTACATTCAAACTCTTTTTTTTGCTTGCATTCGGGACATAATCAAGGTCACATTCAGGGTCAGGAGTCTCATAATTAATTGTAGGAGGAATAAAAT
>QLUP01000056.1 GCA_018725485.1 Candidatus Lithacetigena glycinireducens
AAAAGAGTTAGAATTGAAAAAAAACCCTGGGTGATTTTAGACAATGAGGGAGTCAAGTCGGTTAGTTTGTTGGCTCCGCCAGTGGTGATTTCTTTAATTAAACAATTGGTTAAGGTTTTGCGACTTTAGTGGGATTGACAGCCATTTTTGATTTGCTATAATGAAAATAGAAAGGAATGTTGGCAGTGCCCTGTTGGGAATTATGTTTACTAGTTTCTAACCGGGCCCTGCTCCTTCTAATTAGATTTTGGGACAAATGTTTTTTTCGGGAGTCTGATATGATCCCCTCCCATCGGGAGAGGACTAGGACACCCACTTGGATTATTTTCCAGAGAATTCTTTTAGAAGAAAAGCAGGGCTATGTCAAAAATAGTCAGTTAATTACTGGCTGTTTTTGTTTTTTTGATTTGACAATGTTTTTTTGTCGCAATTACTGGACGAAGCGCGAACCTTTTTTGAACAAAAAATGCTTGATTAGCTCCGCTCCGCGTTTTGGCTCGGGCGTGGCGGAATTCCTTTCCCCCAACCCCCTCCTTCCGCCACGCCCTCGCTCGAACTGCCCTTTTTTTCGGCGGAATTGGAGGCCGTGCCAATTTCATTGGCGCGCCGCCTGAATTTATTATTATCTTATCAAATTGAGCAAAATATTTCAATATAAAAAAATATAAAAAATAGGGTACAACAAAAGATTGACAAACTAAACAAAAAGATGTAAGTTTTATATTAACAGGAAATGGTTTCCTGTTAGAAACAGCTTTTTAACAAACAGAAGGAGGTAACAAGCTATGCAACGATCATCAGATGAGATCAAAGCACGGTGCGCTTGCATCCTCGAAAACAAGAGTATTGTTGCTCTTGTGGAGGCAAGTAGTAGTCCATCGGCTGCCTATGAGATGATTTTTGCTGAAACCAAAGATGTCTCAAAGGCAAAAGCCGGCAGATGGCTTGCGGTCCTTCGTCGGGACTATCCCACGGAATATCGCAAGTTGATTCCGAACCACACCAGCCACGCCGCAACCGGCACGGCACAGACAGAAAAGGAGGTGCGTCATGAGAACGGCTCGAGTTGAAGACCTAGAATTGATTTGCCACGAAGTGCGACGACGGATGTTCTCAACCATCCTCAACGCGGGAAGCGGCCATCTCGGTGGCTCGTCTTCCTCTGTTGAACTAATGGTGTCGCTATATTTCGGCGGAGTGTTGCGTTACGACCCCGCCGATCCTCGCCATCTGAATCGTGACAGAGTGCTTGTGCGAGGCCACCTTGGTCCGCTTCGCTACAGCATCTTCTCGTTACTCGGTTGGGTCAAAGAAGAAGAGTTGCTGACCTACCGCCGTCTCGGTTCTCGTCTCCAAGGGCATGAAGCAATGGAATCGGTGCCGGGAGTAGATATCACTCCAAGCGGATCGCTCGGCATGCTTCTCTCCTACGGAGTTGGAGCCGCCGTTGCTCTACGCGACAGCGGGAGCGACGCACGCGTTTACGTATTCTTGGGGGACGGCGAGGAACAAGAGGGTAACGTGAGTGAGGCGGCGCGTCATGTGGCACACCTCAAACTCAACAATCTAACCTGCATCCTTGACAGAAACACAAGGCAACTCTCGCGTCCGACAAGTACCGCTGACGGAGCTACTGACCTGAAACGTGTCTGGGAGGGGTACGGTTGGCAAATGAAAGAGATTGCCGATGGGCACTCGATCACACAAATTCTCGACACTTTCCACAGTGTCGAGAATTGTGGCAAGCCACTACTCATCGTCGCAAACACAGTCAAAGGATATGGTGTCGCTGGAGCAGAGACGCATTTTAGCGGTTACCATACCATCGGTGTTTGCACGCCGGAGCTCGTCAAACAGGCAATTCAAGAGCAGGAATCCTTATTGAGGACTACTCTCGGCCGCGAAGGGAACTTCGCGGAAATACTGGAAAAAGCTGTGCGGCAAATTCCTCGACCGTCCTGTTTTGATAGACCGGTTGTCGCGAAGGTGGACAACCCAAGTTTCGCTTTCAAACCAACTGGCGATGAACAAAGCGTTGTGGACGCTTTCGTAACATATCTCCAGCAACTCACGGTGCAGACCGAAAATATCAAACCCCTGCGTCTGTATGTGATGACGGCAGATCTGATTCAACTGGACCAAGTCACTCTTTCCGGTTTGGACAGGCCAGACGTTCACTACTTCGACGTGGGAATTCGAGAACAACACCTGCTTGCGATGGCGCACGGTATTTCAGTCACGGAAAGCAGCTCCAGAATTCTCATCAACTACGGAGACGCTTTCTTGTATCGAGGGTCGGATCAGCTTCATGCCGCCGCCCAAGCTGGAAGCAGGATGGTCATCGTCGGCGATGACGGCGGTCTAAGCGGAGCTGGAAATGGCTCAACGCATCAGTCGAGCGGTCAACCGGGAATATTGCTCACCATGCCGGGAGTTACATTCCTAGAGCCGGCGGATGTGGAAGATTTCTACAACTGTCTTAATTGGGTGTTGAGCAAATACCCGCGTGGACCAGTGTACATCCGGCTTCACAACGCACCGGTTCAAAGCATTACCCTGCCGCCTGGCGGACAAAGGAATGTACACTTTTTCACAGTGTACGAGCCTACCGTCAAACTACAGGCAGTAGTGGTAAGCGCTGGTCTAGTGACGCATGGAGCCATCGAAGCAGCTCGAAGGCTCGAGAGCCGCGATATTGGTGTGCGGGTAGTGAATGTCATCAACCCTAAGTCTCTCGATAAGGAGTTTGTGGGACTTTTGGGAGACGGACTACCCGTTCTTACTGTGTACAACGGAAGTGCCGCTGTGCTTCAGTTCGCCGTGGCGAAAGCAGCAATGGAATGTGAGACACCACGGCCATCTCGGATTGTAGGACACGGCTTTGACATTGGCACCTCCGGAAAGATTAACGACCTCATCAAACACTTCAAGATCGACGGTGCTGGGATTGAGGAAGTCATGAGGCAAAAATTTCCGGAGATCTTCTGAACCCCCAACCCAGGGATACTGCGAAAGCTTTTCCCTGGGCTTTTTCTTTGTGCTAGTCGTTTTTCTTTACCGCTTGCCACAACGCAAAAGTTTGTGACATAAACACCATATCATTAGATGTTCTTAACCTTACGAAATCAACGGCTATATCATACTGTTCTTTAGTCATAAGAATCTGCTCGCCCAGGCAGACAACTGACATTGCTGCCAATAATTTATCTGTGTTTTTATCTTCAAATTTCCACGAGAATGTTTCCTCCCAATATTTAACTTCAGTCTCTTTTTCTAAATTGGCAGTAATGTTAGTAATCTCTTTGTATCGCGGGAGAATATCATAATTTCTTACCAACGAGCGCAAAATCAAGTCATCGCCCATTTTTGGCTTCATAAGAAAGATGCAACCGCCCGGAGCTGTAAGTTTCAGGAAGTTATCTATAAAACCTTCGTACATATTAAAACCGCAGTAGATGAAGCCAAATTTGTGCCCAAGAGAGAAAATTTTTTCCAAAGAAAAAGCATTATCTTGGATAGTTTCAACGAGTGGATTTTTAAGTAACTCAATCTGATTAAGAGCGTCTTTATTTGAATCTGTACAGATTATCTTACTTGTTGATTCAGAAAAATATCTTTGCAACCAGCCATAAGCCCCACATCCTATGTCCACCATTAAAATTTTATCTCTACCAAACCTCTTTTTCGTGTCTGTAATTGCGCGACTAATTAAGTCAATGTACTTGTCTATTCCTTGCCACCGATTATTTTGAAAAGAGAGATAATCGCAGGCTTCGTAGTAACCGTTACTCGTTGAGAATATCTTGTAAAAATCAGTGTAATTTGAATAATCAGTTTTCATATAATTTTGAATTTAACGATGGGCAAAGTATATTAAGATACTCACCCAAAAAACTTAATACTTTTTTGGTGTTATTTTTCTGTGATGAATTCGTTAACATAGGCTGGATCACTTTAGGTAACTCATCAAAAATAAGAAGTAAGATTTTCCTGGTATTTCCGCACTCAATAAGATTTTCTATCTCTTTCCTCATGCCTTTGAGTGTGTTCGTAACGTTATATTGATGTTTTTTATCAATTGAGCATCTTTTGAGATTGTCGACAAATTTATTGAATTTTGTCAATTTTCGTTTGATGTGTTCTGTGGTAGAAGCCCATTCATAATCTTTGTGGGGAGCCCCGAAACTCAACAACAAAGTCAATCTTGCATTCTCCGGTCCGGCTATTTCTATTAGCTGGGATAACGTTGTTCCGTGTCCTCTCGAAGCAGAATCTACATGACTGTTCTTGGTGATCGAACCAAGAAAGAAGTATTCGTGCGTTGATAGGTGGGGTGGTAGTAAGATTGTTTCTGTGTATATTCTTTTGGCTACCCAATTTTGCAGATGCCTCTCGACAAAAAATATATCGATCGGCAAAATCTCTTGCGAGTTTGAATAAAGCTCACTGGCAATGGATGAAACTTTTTTATCAGGGTTTTTTATTTTGTGCAAAAATTCTTTGAAAATATCTCGCGCGTTTGACTGATTGATTGCTAAATCTTTCAGGTAAGGATATATCGCGTTGAAGATACTAAGAAATTCAGCGTCAAACATCGGATCTATAATATATTCGTCTATGCACGTGCCAATTGAATCATTGCGCTCAAATGACCACTCGTCATCTAGTTTGTCTAACGATTCGGCAACCATGGCTTTTGCAGTTGGTAGCGAGAACTTTGTTTCATTTAATCTATTTACAGCTAGATTTCTAAATAACAGGTCAGGATAATTTAATGATTTATTGTTGTTGTGTATTGTGATAAATCTTTTCTCCCTATAAATATCAAAGACCGAACAAACAAATTCTTGATACCGCTGGTTAGTTGTATTAAAGTAGTCGTTGTAATCGCAACTTACTTGAATACTTCTCAAATCTTTCAGAATTATATCACTAAAATAATCCAAAACGCTTATTGGTTCAGTGAATTTATGTAAGTGCTTTTTCGGAATCTTATAAAAATTGAAAATAAGATCTAATGTTTTTTTATCTACATCATTTAGTTTTTGTTTTTGTAGAAAATTTGATACTGCATTTGTAATCTTAAAAACAGTAGAACCGCTATAATGCATGCAAATTGGGAATCGAACAGAGAATCCCTGTTTTCGTTTCCATCTAGCCCAAACGTCAGCCAATACAAAGATTCTTGCGTGACTTAGGCTTAGCGGGCACACAGGATGCATGTGGGCAATATCGAGAAAATATTTTTTTCTTTTTCATAGCTCATATAAATAACGGCTTTATCTTTTCAAAAATTTTCTGATGCCCCTTTTCATTAGGGTGGATACCATCTTCAGAAAGCATCTTTAAATAATTGAGCCTCGACCATTCTTCAGCAATATTCAAAAAGGAAATGGTTCTCTTTTTACACTCCTCGCCGATGATTTTTTCATACATTCCGATTTTTTTATTCAGAAAATACACATTGTCCAAGGGTGCTGTTTTTCGTTCGTCAACCGGGGTTAAACCAATGAAAATGATGTGGTCGGTATATTTTCTCGCGTTTTCAATAAGTAGGCTTATATTGTTTCTGAAGCTTTCTGCGCTTGTAATAGAATTATTTCTGGATTCAAGGCATTTTGCGTCGTTTATGCCCACCGCAAAAATGATAGAAGAATGATCATCGGGATAATTTTTTTTACATCTTACTTCAGCCTCAATCGGAAGTCGTTTAATAACTTCGTTGGTCGATTCACCCGGAATGCTTAAATTATGGACAAGAGTAAAATCCTTATCTTTTTTATCAAGCTGTTGAGTTAAAAGAGAGGGCCAAGATTTTATTTTTTCCACCCTTCTTCCCGCTGCTATACTGTCTCCAAAAATTAGTATGTTATACATAATGTTCGTTTTTTATTTTACTAACTCATAACTATTTACCATTTTCTCATAATTCTTAAACACCGGCAATTCTTTTAAGTCATTTCTGTATTCATCAATAAAAAACTTGTGCTTCCACATTACTTCTTGCTTCTTTTCATCATCTGAAATCAGCCTGTAGTAAGGCAAGTTTTCTATTTGATCTATTAGTTTAATTACAAGCGCATCTCGACCAGCTTGTTTTATATTGGAGATTAAACCGCGCCAACGTTCTTTATAGTCTTTTAAATTCCGGTCAAAAGTACAGGCTACAACGAGCATTGTCGCTCTTTCTCCAAATTCGCTCTTAATTTCATCGAGCTTGCAGTCAGTGTCTTCAAGTAAATCATGTAGAAATCCGGCGATAACCACATCCTTTGCTTCATCTAATTCCATCAATTTTAATCCCACAATGATTGTAAACCGCACCATCACAAAAAATTCTTCCGTCCAGTAGGCGGGCAAAAAGGGGGTCTGGGGGAAGGAATTTTTGCCCGCCTGCCATCCCGCGAAGCGGGACTGGGGTGGGAGCGGCTCCGCTCTCTTGCCCCGTCAAGAGAAACCCCGAAGCAGAACAAGTTCGCTACGGGGCAGGCAAACAAACTGCCCGCAAAATCCGTCAAGTTTCGTCTGGTCGGGCCAGGCGGAAATCGAACCGCCGCTTTACCCACCCCAAGGGCATGGACTACCATTATCCTATGGCCCGGAA
>QLUP01000057.1 GCA_018725485.1 Candidatus Lithacetigena glycinireducens
GTCAAGAGCCCAGCCAGCTAACGTACTGCAGTTAGCTAAGTCGAATGTCCCAAATGGCGGGCTGTTCGGCGGCGGAGGGGGTGGACCACATTCACCTGGCCAGTGCTCGAACCCTGATTCGCAAGAGGCGGGGATAATGGCGCCGCCAGATGCGCCGCGAGGAGAGTAAGAGACGAATCCGACTTCTGAAGAAGTGGCAACATTGCCACTTGCAGAAGTGAAATACTGGAAAACTCCTACTACACCAAGGAAGATAACGAGCGACGTTAGGGTCACGAAATACGCTTTAGTTCGTTGGCGAACTTTTATATGCGTCATATATTGAATACTAGCACCACAATTTATCGTGTGTCAGAGATATCCCCATTTTCTATCAATGCAAGATTTTCAGTAATAGACTCCTTCATTTTAGAGAATCCTTCGCTATAGCAGTTAGCCTATGTAAGGAAGAGGAAATCAACGTTTGATACGGCATCCCTTCTTGTGCCGCCTTTGCTTTCAGTTTTATAAGGTCAACAGCTGAGATTCTTATTGATATTGTTTTATTTTTTGCAAGCGTGCTTTTCGCTACCTCAGAGTGGCGGTAAATCTCTTGTCTAAGTTTCGAAACAGATTTGAAATCCCCAGCTTCTATGCCGGCGAGTATTCTTTTTTCTTCTGCATTTAATGTTGGTCTCTTTATTTTTTTCATAATGTTATGACTTTAAGTATTTTTTGTTTGCCTTTCTGCTTGGAATAATAGTTTTGAGAAAAATCTTCTCACTGTCTTCAACAAACGGAACGTAGTAAACATATCCTTCTATTTCGAGCACATACACAAACTGATGTTGGTATGGTGTTTTATTGCTGATAATATCCAAGATCTTCCCTTGTTCTATATGCACCAAACATATTTCAAAAGAAATCCCTCTTTCTTTAATCAACTTTTTGTTCTTTTCAGGATTCCAGTCAAAATATTTCATACCAGTCGTGTATATACAATGTATATAAAATTATATTTATCGTCAAGTGCCAGATTTTATTGCCCCATCATCGCCAAGAAGCTTGAGATTCTCCTCTATAGACTCCTTCATTTTAGTAAGCCCTTCTCTATAGATGCTTGGGTCGTTCCCTGGATACGCCCTACCCCAATCTTTTGGAGACATTGTCGCAACAATTTCTAGCGCCTTTATAAACGCTTCTTTAGCTCCTTTTTTATCCCCAGTGTTTAGAAGAGAAACGCCAAGAGCGTTAAGTAGCCAAGGGTTATCTGGGGCTACCTTAAGCCCAGCTCGTGCAGCATCTCCCGTCTCGGTATATTTACCTTGTTGGAAGTAGATCCACGCCAGGTCGTTCTTCCCTGCCCAGCTATCTGGCTTCCATTTTAAGAACTCTTTGAAGTCGTCTGCGGCCTCCTCCAAGCGCCCGCTATAGCCGTAGATGAGTCCTCGCACATAGTATGAGCGTTTGAATTCTGGATACATTTCAATCTCTTTATTTATCTCCTGCATCGCCAAATAGAATCTGCCCTGAACGAAATAAATACGAGCGAGCTGATAGTGCGGTCCGTGAAGTGCTGGGTCAATTTTAAGCGCTTCAAGATAATATTTTTCGGCCTTTTCAATGTCGTACGCCCCTCCGCCGAAATAGTAGTTGCCAATCTCAAAACGCAGTACGGCGTCTTTTGGAGAAACGAGAGTCGCAAGAGGGGCGATTTTTGTGTAAGTCCACACAAACATTCCGATTGACGTTTTTCCGATTATTCCGATTATTCCGACCAAAACAAATAGTGCGATAACAAGTATAACCAGATAGCGAAGCAACGTTGAAGTTTTAATCTTTTGCATGAACCACACTATAACATAAGGATCGTGCTAGAAGCGGAGTGTCCCTTTCCGAGTCATACTCCAAATGCGGAGACACGTCGTGCAATACGCGACGTCCAACAGCGTAAAAATCTTGTGTCGTTCCGCACAAACTCTCCGGCGAATACGCGGGGCTATGGGAGTGCCATATAGAATCCGACTGGTTTCTAATTTACGATGTTACAGAAACAGAGGTTTTGCTAGCCCGCACCGGCACACACGCAGATTTATTTAAGTAGCTGTAAGTTCTGCCTATACAAGTACATAGGGAGATAGGCGTTTTGCTTCTGCAAGAAAAAAATCCTGCCAAACTCTGTCGTCGATAGTTATGAGCATCATCGGGTAGTCTTTTAATTCTTGCGCCCGCACGAACTGCGCGCCTAGTTGAAGTGGGTCAATATGGTAATCAAATTTTATCCTTGCTTTCTTTACTAGATCAGCAATAGTCCATGACTCGCGCTTAATAATGCAGTACAGATCAATGTAGTCGCGCGAGCGCGGTTTTTGGTAGATTGTAAATACTTTATTTACCGCAATATCTATAAGGCTGTCAATGTGCAAATTGCCGATTTTTTTCTTCTGTTCTATCCGCGGAAATGGGTAATAGGTGAATTCAGTTTTAATCTCATCATCTTCCAGTTCGAGGAAGAAAAGGTTCCTGTTGAACGACTGTTCATACCTTACGCTAACAATTCCAGCTACTTTCTGGATTTTTTTTAATACTGTAGAAACGCCTTCCGGCTCGAACTCTTCTTCTGAAAAGAAATCCAAATCTTCCGAGAGTCTGTGTTGCAAGTAGAATTCTGCGAGCGCCGTTCCGCCGGACAAGTAGAAGGTCTTACAAATACGTTCATCTTCACTTAGCAATATCAACAGTCTTTTCTGGTTGTCTGACAGAATGGAGTTCATTGAGATAATATGAGCGAAAGAAACTTCTTTTTGTGCGGGTCAATGTCCAACTTATCCCAGTAGGCAAGAAGATCTTGCTTGTTGATTTTGCCGTTACGAAGTCCGAAATTTACGGCATTCTCAAGCTCCCACACCATCAGTGCATCTGGATCATTTTCTAGTCTGCGCGCATTCACGGACCAGTGCTTCATTATCTATATTGTACCATAACGTAGTATCTCGCGCTTCCTTAATAATACTTATGTAAGCTTCTTGTTAAGTACGTAGAGTAAAAGAACGAACATCCCAATGCTGATTGTGCCAAATACTGTGCTCTGATATGGTATAAATATCAACAAACTGGACGCGCTAAAGAAAGAAGCGAGAAATCCGACTATTAGAGAACCACAGGCAACACAGTGAAGTGCTGCAATGCCGCTCGCTACTCCCCCAGTGCTAAATGCTGACATGGCCGAAACTGCCGACGCTCTATAAATATGAAAGTACCGAGTGATTCCAGCTACGCTGATGCCAAATAGTACAGATATTGTAAAAGTCAAGAGCGAATTGAACGTTATTTCTGTGATTTCTCCGTAAATAATTGAGATAATTATGTTTATCTTATTATAAATTTCAATATTTCCATCTGGAATAATATCTAATAGAAGGCGAGATTGTGAAAAAATAATAATTAGAACAAAAACAGTCGCTGAAACGGTAAGTGCCAATAATAAATATTGTAAATTTCTAAATATAGCCAGTATCGCCATGCTTATTTATCACTAAGAGCCGTTTCTATAACTGCCTTAAGCGCCGCATAACTGGGCGACCTACCGAATACGAACTCCCTGCCGTTTGGCGATACAACTATGAGATGTGGCGTTGAGTCCACATTAAGCCATATGCCAGATTCTACGTCGCGCAAAATGCGCGCGCGATGTCTGCCACTCGCAAGGCACTCTGCGAACTTTTCTTCTTGAATCCCCATTTCTTCCGCAAGGCGTGGCAGTAGGGCTAGGTCAAAGTTGTTATTTGACGGTGTAGCTTCATACAGCTTATCCAAGTATTCAAAAAAACCAGGGTCGCCATTGGTTTCTGCAACACACTCTAGTGCTTGTGCTTGAATAAATGATTTTGGATGTATGGTGAGCGGGAAATGGCGATAGACGAGTGCGACTTGGTCTTTATATTCATTCAATATGCGCAACAATATCGGATGTAGTTTTTTACAATACGGACACTCTACTCCCGAGTACTCAACAATTTTTACCGGAGCTGAACGGCTACCAAGAAAGTGGTCTTGTTCTTCTAAAACAACAGTACCGACTGCGCCTTGAGTCGTTTTTGGCTCCTCTTTTTTGTTGAGATAAATCAGCGCGCCACTTCCAATGAAAGTGATGATAACGCCGGCGAGTAGAAATTTTTTTAACATCTCGCCTTGTATTATAGCACGGCGTCATGTATCCTCACATTGGAAAGTGCACGGTTCTTTCCTTGTTCTTTCCTTGTTGTATTCTCTGTTGTTTCACTAACGTTTTCGGAGGATGTCATGAAGACTATGTTGGCAATATTGGCAATATTGGTCATGCTGGGAGCATTTGTTCCGACGGCCGTATTCGCGAAAGACATACGCGTGGAAAAGCCGACGATAGTAGTCGGGCAGAGCTGGACATACAGAAATACGTATGGACAACTTAGCACGCGGACCATCGAGTCAGTCGAGCAGGACGGCGGGTTCACGACAAGACTTGAAGGCTATGGCGGGACAATCGGAAAAGAAGTCTTCACGTCGGGATTGAATATTCGCATAGATCACGGGCGAACATTCGAGCCGTACGGTGTGCGATACTCTTTCCCATTCGGCGGTGATGCAAAGAAAGAATGGTCTGGCACCTACACCTTTCCGCACCTACGAACTGGCGAAACTGTTACTGTGAAGGCAACTGTGAAGCTCGGCGAGTGGGCGCAGGTCAAAGTTCCAGCAGGGACCTTTGATGCCATTGAGATAATCAGGCGCGGCGACTATAGGTTGCAGAGCGGCCACGCCAATTATTTCGTGGAGAGAACGTTCTGGGCACCGGCCGTCGGAAGTCACGTCAAACGAACGTTCATGGATTATGGTTCGCGCGTCGGCCCAAGGACGTTCGAGCTTGTTCGCTTCCGCTGAAATCAGCAGTGTTCAGAAAAACCCGCCTTCATGAGGCGGGTTTTTATAGCTTCCAACCAAGTTCGACCAAAAAAGCTTTGAATTTTGGGTCAATCGCGCTTAAATTAACGCTGTCTCTACGTAGTTCTGTATTCGCCGCATTTTCATTGCGCTCATTTCGTAGCGAGATGTAAAAATTTGTTTGGGCAATATTTGGTTCGTTATAGATTCTGGATAGAAGCTTTTTTATGTCCACAACATTTGGGTTTGCTTTTCTGGACAAGTAATTCGCTTTATAAAACGAAACGACCATTTCACTGTTTAAACTAGGATTTTTCGCCAAGTAATCTAACGCGGTATCGAAAACTGTTTCCGGATTTCCAAAACTATCATCTCCAGAAATTGAAAGATCTGACAATACAATGGCTCTGTTGAATAGCACCGGCACGATACTTTTACGATCGAATCGTATAATGCGTTCGTGATCTTGGTTAGCTACCGCTAGATTTTTCCTAATGATTTTTTTGTATTCTTCAATTATCTCCTGACTGTCACTGCTTGGTGTCGATTGTAAATGTAAAATTTTACTGGAATACCAGCGTGCAATCCGCAATTCCGATATAGCTGTCGGCTGAAACGAGGACGCATATTCATACAAACGGCGATAACTTTTATTGACATCATTAGGATCATAGAAAGACTTATATACTCCGTCCTTGAATATTTCATCGGTGTATATTTGCTCGCGCCTCGCGTAGTAAAAATTGCCCATTGCCGATACGGCGTATGATCTCACAAAGTTATTGTATTCGGTATTTGCGGCTATCCGTTTCAGATGCTCAATTCCCTCGGGAATGGCGCCCCATTCTAGTTTGCTAAGCGCAACTTTGTAATCAACCTGACCCTTATCATCCCTGTCCGCATATAATAACGCTTCTTGGTATTTTAATATCGCTTCCTCTAAATTCCCTTCCTGACGAAGTTGTTCGCCGGAAACGTATTGCGGATTGGTTTCTAAAAGTCGCTGGTTACTTGGTGTCTGAAGATTATCAGATGGTTTACCCGCGAAAAAATTGGTACTGAAAGCTCCATAAATAAGCAGGGAGGCGACGGCGCAAAAAATAATTCCTAAGATTACAATTTGTTTATTCATACTGTCTGTCTAATAATCTGATTAGTTACTAAAAGCCGCCGCCGCTGACGTAGTAGATAGAGGAGATAGGCACGTCGGCGTGCGCCTGCGGCACGGTCGGCAGAACGCTACTATGACCGCCCTTGCTCGGCCATATAAACGACACTGCTGAAGCGAGCGCGAGAAATACAAAGTATTTCCGTATTTTGATATCTTCTTCACTTGTACCATGCAGACAGTGTACTACACCTAAGGATACTTCAGACCTTTTACTTATCCACAGTCCACAGTGATGGGGACAGCCACCATTCTTTTAATTTTTATGTGGTCTAATATTTTCTTCTCATCCGCCACTTTTCGGATAATGGTGTCAGCTTTCTTCTATTCTTTTTGATCGTTTAT